>JAISQS010000166.1 GCA_031274045.1 Planctomycetaceae bacterium
GAAGATGCCAAACCGGAACCACGCAGCACACGCCCACAAATGGAAGCCGCTCCCGCCGACACTACTCCTCAACGCCCCAAAATGCAGTCAGTCATTCCCGAAAAATACGGACAACTCGATAAACCATTATTAGATGCCGTTATTGTCAAAGGAAAAAACGAATTCCTATTTGAATTGGATGACAAATAAAGATGTCACATACTTTTTGCACTTGAAAATTCCCTTTTCAATTGCAATCACCATGATTTATAGAGGCGCAAGGCAATGATTTGTAGAGACACAAGGCAATGATTTGTAGAGACACAAGGCAATGATTTGTAGAGACGCAAGGCAATGATTTGTGGAGACGCAAGGCAATGATTTGTGGAGACGCAAGTCAATGATTTGTAGAGACGCAAGGCATTGATTTGTAGAGGCGCAAGGCAATGATTTGTAGAGACGCAAGGCATTGCGTCTCTACTTTTATCAATACACCGTATCAATGTGTTGCATCAACGCCCTACGATAATTGATTGTAAATAACCTTCGCCCCAACGGGGCAATAATATCAGACCAAACGGAAGTTTTCAGTTTTCAGTTTTAGTATAATCCTCTCTTACTAAAAACTGAAATTATTATTGGGGCGTTGCCCCGAGTGGTGTTCGTTAATCTCTTTCGTAGGGCGTTGCCCTACGCTATGAGCTTGTTGCCCTTTCAGGGCGTTGATACAGCGAATAAAAGCACAATGTAACACCCCCACAAAATCCGAAATAATCAGCAAAAATATAAAAGAGTCTAAAAAAATCCGCGCAAATCCTGACAATCTGCGTTACCTCGTTGCTTAAAAAAACTAATCTGTATAAATCTGTAAAATCTGTTGACAATATTTCTTCACATACCTTCAATTAACTTCCTGTCAATTACTCCCAAAAATTACGCAAAGGAAATTAGAGAACTTGGTAATAGAGGTGTATTGAAAAAGAATTGAAGTTTGTTACAACTATGCCTTGATTAAAAACGAAGCCGATGTAGACGACATACTTTGCCCGTGACAACAACTCATAACAACACACATCGACTCCATTAAAACACACAACCACATTTAATTCCAATTTAATTGTCGTCAACTTGGCGAGATGAAATTAAATTTCGCCAAAGCATAACATAACATTTCACAATAACTCAAATCCACAATAACTCGAATCCGCAAACCACAAACCGCAAACTCCAAACTCCAAATCATAACCCCCAACCTCCAACACCAAACACCAAATTTTAAAATGTCAAAAGAAAAAAAATCATATCCGCAAATTAGTTTTCCGTTTCAATATTGTTTTGTGTCGTCTGTTTTTAGTATTGTTCTTTTTTGGGCAATATTTTTTTTGTTGTCGTTTTTTTCCGACGGGCTTTTTGCCTGTACGAATATTCTTGTTTCCAAAGGAGCGTCTGTTGACGGTTCGGTTTCGATTACTTACACGGCTGATTCCGCCGGTTTCTTTCCGCAACTCGGTATCTTTCCGGCAAAAGATTATGAACCGGACGCGGTCATAATCGTTCCGGCAAACGATCATCATCCCGAAATCAAAATCCAACAAGCTCCACATACCTATCATGTTGTCGGCTCAACTTGGGAACCGGGATCAAGTCACGGCGACCACTTTCCACGTCAAGGCTGCATCAACGAATTCCAACTCGCAATCGCCGAAACAACATTCGGAGGACACGAAGACCTCGTCAACCCAAAAGCCGCTTTGAACTACCCAATGCTCATCACGTTGGCATTGCAACGGGCAAAAACCGCCCGCGAAGCAATAAAAGTTATCGTCGATTTGGTCAACGAATACGGCTACAACGACGAAGGCGAATCTATATCAATTGCAGACAAAAACGAAGCATGGGTATTTGAAATCGTCGGCGTAGGTCCCCGCGAAATCTCAAAAAATAATAACGCCGTCTGGGTCGCAAAACGTGTTCCCGACGGCGAAATCTCCGCACACGCAAACCAAGCCCGAATCGGCGAAATACCAGAAAAACAAGACCCAAACAATTGCATCTACTCACAAAACATAAAATCCTTCGCCATCGAACAAAAATTATTCGACCCAAACTCCGGTAAAACTTTTCGCTTCGACGAAGTCTACGGAAATATCGACGCGAAATCAAAACGCGTCTGCGAAAGCCGCGTTTGGAGTATCTTTAATCGAGCCGCTCCGTCGTTGAAACTTTCGCCCGATTATCATCGCGGAGTTGAAAATGCCGCTCCGTATTCATGGTCAATTAAACCGGATAAAAAACTCTCAACCGCCGACATTATGGCTCTGATGAGAGACAACTTTGAAGGCACAGATTTTGATATGACAAAAGGAATCGATGCCGGCGCGTATGGAACTCCGCGCCGATGGCGACCCTTGTATTGGAAAGTTGAAGGGGACAAAAACGAGTATTCGTGGGAACGACCAATCTCAACTCAACAAACCGGATTCTCAATCGTAACACAGTCAAGATCAAATTTGCCCGATCCCGTCGGCGGAGTTCTTTGGTACGGAGTTGATGATTCGTATTTGACTTGCTATTTCCCGCTGTACTGCTCAATAACAAAATTGCCCGAATCGTATTGCGTCGGCTCAATCAATAAGTTCGATTGGGAAAGCGCATGGTGGGTAACAAACCTCGTGTCAAATTACGCTAATTTGAAATATTCCGTAATTACACCGGATATAATTGCCGTACAAAAAGAATTAGAAACGAAGTTTTTTGAGTTGCAAATTCCCGTCGAAAAAACAGCGGCAGAAATATTTCAAACAAACCCAAACCTTGCCAAAAATTACCTGACCGATTACAGCGTAACACAAGCCGAATCAGTCGCCGCAAGATGGAAAAAACTCGCAACAGATATCTTCACAAAACACAACGACGGATACGTCAGAACAAAAGAAGGAAAATACCCAAACGAACTCGCAGCATACCCCGAAGAATGGCTAAAACTAGTGCTAAAAAATAAACCAAACACATTCAAATTGACAGACACAAAAACAAAAATAAACAGAACATTTTTTGAAAAACCAGCAAAAGAATTACTCGAAATAACCTTCAAAAAACAAGAACAAAACAACAACCAATCAGACCAAAACACAAAAAAATTAAAAGATAAATTTGTCACCGACACCATCAATAATTTGAAATTAAAACACATCGGCATTTTCTTCGCCGAAGACAACCTAATCGAATCATTCGAAAACAAAACATACGACTCAACAAAAACAAAAAATACAATAAAAAAATACATCACCACCATCACCAAACAAAACAATACACCAAATTACATCAACACCATCATCGAAAAATTCAACAAAAATGAATTAAACGAAATTGAATTAGAATTAAGCAAACGATTGCTGGAAGTTTTATGACAGGCTCTTTTGTATTTTTTCTGATTATTTCGGATTTTGTGGGGGTGTTACATTGCGTTTTTTATTCGCGGTATCAACGCCCTGAAAGGGCAACAAGCTCATAGCGTAGGGCAACGCCCTACGAAAGAGACTCACGAACACCACGCGGGGCAACGCCCCAATAATATACTTTTTACACTTGAAAATTCCCTTTCGCAATCGTAATCAATATGATTTTATTACCGATTTGAGCTACGGATATTGAGTCACAAACGACTCGCAACTGGTACAAATTTCCCCACCCTTAATAACAACGAAGTAGAGACGCAATGCATTGCGTCTCTACAATCCGCGCCCTTATCCCCTTATTCTCAATGTTTTAATAAGGGGATAATGGCGCGGATTGAGGGGAACATTGTGTTACTAAGGGAGAGTGAATCGGTAACCAGTTGCGGATTGGTTGAGACTCAATATTGGTTATACAAATTTTCACGATGACATTAAAAAAA
>JAISQS010000167.1 GCA_031274045.1 Planctomycetaceae bacterium
ATATAATCCTTACAGAAAACTCACTACTAAAAACTTCCGTTATTGTTGATATTATTGGGGCGTTGCCCCGAGTGGTGTTTGTGAATCCCTTTCGTAGGGCGTTGCCCTACGCTAATGTAGAGACGCAATGCATTGCGTCTCTACTTTACTTTCAGGGCGTTGATACAGCGAATAAAAGACACAATGTAACACCCCCACAAAATCCGAAATAATCAGAAAAAACGTTGTATGTAATATTATTCGCTGCTGTAATTTGGGGCTTCTTGTGTTATGACGATGTCGTGTGGGTGGTTTTCTCTTTCGCTTGCGGAGGAAATTCTTATGAAGCGTGATTTTGTCCTTAAATCATCTATCGTCTGAGTTCCGCAATATCCCATCCCCGCACGAAGTCCGCCAATCAATTGATACACAAACGCACCCAACGACCCCTTGTAAGGAACTCGCCCCTCAACACCTTCCGGCACGAGTTTTTCTGCTTTTGTTCCTTTTCCTTGTCTGTATCTTTCGCTTGAGCCTTTGATCATTGCGCCTAGTGAACCCATTCCTCTATAACTTTTGAAAGTTCGTCCTTGATATAGGATCATTTGTCCCGGACTTTCCTCCAAGCCCGCAAACAGACTGCCAATCATTACAGCGTGCGCTCCGGCGGCAATCGCTTTTGTTATGTCGCCCGAATACCTTATCCCGCCATCCGCAATTACCGAAACTCCACTACCGTCCAACTCTTGGGCAACACGGCAAATAGCTGTTATTTGAGGCACACCGACTCCTGAAACCACTCGCGTCGTACAAATTGAGCCGGGGCCAATACCAACTTTGATCGCGTCTGCTCCGGCATCGGCAAGAGCTTTTGCCCCTTCCGCTGTTGCGACATTGCCCGCCGCAACATCGATATCAAACTGACGTTTCACCAATTGAATCGTCGCAATAACATTTGCCGAATGCCCATGCGCGCTGTCAACAACCAACAAATCCACACCGCTGCGAATCAGCCGCTCTATCCGCTCCTCATCAAAAACTCCAACAGCCGCACCAACACGCAACCTACCCTCGCTATCCTTACAAGCTCGCGGAAAACTACGCATCTTATCAATATCCTTGATCGTGATAAGCCCCGTCAATCTCCCCGATTCGTCAACAAGAAGCAATTTCTCTACTTTTTTTTCCATCAAAATTTGTTCAGCTTGTTCGAGGGAGACGTTACCTGTTGCGGTGACAAGGTTTTGCGATGTCATCACGTCGGAAATTTTTACATCAAGATTTTCAAGAAATCTCAAATCGCGTCTTGTCAGGATTCCGCAGAGTTTATTGTCGTCGGTTATGATGGGCAGACCTGACACGTTTTTTTGTGACATTATGATCTGTGCTTGTTCGGCGGTCGCGTTTGGCGGCAATGTCGCGGGGTGCCGGATAATTCCGTTTGCGCTTCGTTTTACTTTTGAGACTTCTTCGGCTTGGTCTTCGATTTTCAGGTTTTTGTGAATGATGCCGATTCCGCCTTCTTGGGCAAGCGCGATAGCCATTGCGGAAGTCGTAACCGTATCCATTGGCGAACTTAACAACGGCACCGCCAACCTAATCCGCCGCGTCAATTGCGTGCTGACATCAACCTCAGTCGGAACAACCTCGCTGTATTGCGGCTCAAGAAGTACATCGTCAAATGTAATTCCCAACTCGTCAAATTGCTGCTTCATATAACTCCTCTAATTTTTTTTAACACAAATCATTCGCCTTCGGATTTTTGGTTTTTGGTTTTAGTTTTTTTGCGGCGTTGATATTTTGTTTTTTAGTTTGTTTATTGTTTCTGTTAATTTTTTGATTTTGTTTTGCAAAATATTTATTTCGTCTTGGTTGGCAATTTCGGGATTGTGTTTTGCAATATCGTTTATCAATTCTGCTGTTTCTTTTGCTAGTTCGGTTGCGATTACTTCGTCGAGATTTTTCACCGGCATTTTTGACCAATTCAACTCCGGCTCGGCAAGCAACTCCCTCAACTTCTCATCTTTCGGATCGACCAGCAACTTGTTTACTAATTTCAAATCGTCCGCCAGACCTACGATTGTTCGTTTTCCGTTTTCTTTGGGTTCGAATTTTGCGATTTGTCCGGCTGTTTCCAGTAGGGCGGTCAAGTGTTTCCTTGCCCCGTCCAAATCGCGTTCGCGTCCGTCCGCCGCAAATTCGCCGTCCAAAATCCGCACAAGCACATCCTTTTCCAACTCCGCAATTTGTGACAATTCAACCAATCGCCGTTCTTTGTTCACCTTTCCGATGTTTGTCCCGTAGCCGATTACGATTGTCGAAAAAATCAACGTCAACAACGTCACGCCAAGCACTATTTTTGTAAATCGGCTCGAACCGCGCCACTCGCCAAGAGCCAAGCCCCAAAGCGAACTGAATATCATTATGCTTGCCATGTGAAGAGGCCAACTTGAGAAGTTGAAAACGCCCATTTGTGTTTCGCCGAGAGAGTAGAAGAAGAATTGCAAGTACCAAGTTATGCCAGCCATTGCGCAAAAAATGTAGTTCGTGAGCATTGGCACTCTCAAAGAGCGTTTTTGGGCGGAATTCGTTTCGGATTTGTCGTTGTTGTCGGCGTTGTCGTCGGTGATTATTTTGCCGTCATCAGTCATTTTTTTGGCAAGAAATTGACCTGCTGAATTATTCTTTTTTATCAAGTACACGCACCAAATAATGTTTGTTGTGAAGCCTCCGGCAAGAATTACGCAAAGTCGGGGCAACTGCGACCAGATGACGGGAGTTCCTTGCATTACGGAGAGGTCGGCGATGGGTTGTGTTGCGTTCATTCCGTAAGACATGCCTGCGCTCATGATGCCGGAAAATGTTGCGACTAGTAGACCTTTGGCAAAACTAAATTCTTTGATTGCGGCGCGTTTTGCTTCGTCCGACATTTCGCGTTCTTTGGAAGTTCCTGCAATTGCCGCAATAATTATCCCCAAAACGCAAACGCCCAGTCCCAACAAAACAACTACGCCGCTATCCGTACCAAGAATATCCGACCTGAATTTACCGGCGAAAACGGGCGGCATAATTGTCCCGAATACTGTGCAATAACTCAACGCAACCGCCATGCCCAATGACATCCCAAGATAACGCATTGTCAATCCGAATGTCAAACCGCCTGCGCCCCACATCATTCCGAAAAGGAATCCGTAAAATACGGCGGTAGGTTCTGTCCGCATTGCGTCGAACAGAACGACGAGTAGATTATTCGTACAAAAAAAGCCTGCCGCCCAAGGGGCAATTATCCAGCTAAAAAACCCGTTGACAAGCCAATAAACTTCCCAAGACCACTTCCGAACGCCGCGAAACGGCACATAAAAACTCCCCGACGCAAGCCCGCCAAGCCAATGAAAAAACAGTCCAAGTAATGGATTCATTTCTGTCCCTATTT
>JAISQS010000206.1 GCA_031274045.1 Planctomycetaceae bacterium
TATACTTTTTACACTTGATAATTCCTTTTTTAATGAAGTCATCTTGAAAATTTGTACTGCCAATTTTGAGTCTCAACTAAACCGCGACAGGTTACCGACTCCCTTTCCCTTAATAACTATGAAGTCCCCCAATTCGCGCCCTTATCCCCTTATTAAAACGTTGCAAATAAGGGGATAAGGGCGAGAATTTGGGTAGCTTCATTGTTATTAAGGGAGGGAAAATTGGTTACCAGTTACGAGTCGGTTACAACTCAACATCCGTAGCACAAATCGGTAAAAAATCATATTGATTACGATTGCGAATGGGAATTTTCACGTGTAAAAAGTATATATCAAACCACCAATGTCGGCTACGCCGACAATTGGGGCAAAGCGGCGACGGACTGGAACGCGGGCGTCCCGCCCGCCTAAGTGCATTAGGAAACCAAACGAGTTTTGAAGGAGCGTCAAGACGTGTTGGAGAACATTTGCCAATCCGTTCTGCGATTTCGCGTTATTACATTCCGATAGGAATGTATCGCTCGGTAGAAAATGATGTCCCAACCGAATCATCGCATTCCGTAGGAATGCCCCCCTGTGACTTGCCCAACGGCGGTATTCCTACGGAATACCCGTGTGTGGGGAACCTCATTTTCTACCGAGCGATGCAAACCTACGGTTTGCAAAGATATGATACCGGCTTGCAAAGATATGATATTACATGGCTACTAAGGTTGTTTTTGTAAGAAAATCAGGTCGTAAATAAGGTTTGTTTTTTCTACAACGTTGAAGTATTTCGTTGATATATTACAAATATTCTTCTCTCTTCTTCCCATACCTTCCATTCACTTCCTTTGAGTTATTTATTCATTTGTCAATTCTTTTACTAATCTTTCTGCTTTGTAGATTTTTTTGAGCGATTCCAAAATTACGTCAACATGCACCGATACACAACGACTGACGGTTTCGGTGTAGATGAAGTTGTTTGACAACGAATAAATATTGCCGTCGAAGACCAATCCGACAACTTCTTTTTTTGCGTTTATTAGCGGGCTTCCGCTGTTTCCGCCGATGATGTCGTTTGTTGAGACGATGTTGAATCCTGTTTTTTGGTCAAGTTCATTTTTTTTGTCCAGCCAACTTTGCGGCGGATTGAACGGTTCTTTGTGCTTCATCAAATCAGCCCGCTCAAACATACCGGCAATATTCGTCACCGGTTCAATATACTTGCCGTTTTCATCGTAACCTTTGACCGCCCCGAACGAAAGCCGCAAAGTAAACGTCGCATCAGGATAAACATTCGTCCCAAGCTTCTCAAACCGCTCCTTCGCCAATTTTTCATACGCGGCAGTCAACGGCGACTCAAACGACTCTTCATACGCCTTCCGCAATTGACGCGCAACTTGATCAACCTCAAGCACAAATTTAATCATCGGATCATCCGACGCATTCACCGCAACAAGCCCGCCATCAATCAACTTCTGCCGCTCACCAACATCACGCAACTTCGACCCGCGAACCAACCGCTCCGCAAGCTGCTTCGGAGAAATCACCGCCAACTCAACCGGAACCAAAACCGCACTCTTCAATAGCTCAACCTTCTCCGATAATTTATTTTTACCGTCAAATTGTCGTAAATGAGATTTTTCAATTTTGAAAATCTGATTTTTGAATTGCCGTATTTCGTACAAAGACTCAACCCGCTTGCCGGACGACTCCAATAACATCGTCAAAGAATCCGTCAACTTGAGAATCTCAACATCCTCATAAATCGGCGAGTCATTCAGCAGACCGCGCTTGATTGAATCGAGATTCCCGTCGCGGTATTCACGCAAACGATCTGCGTTCGGCTTCTCTTTTTCTTGGGCAAGCCGGACAAGTTGCCGCGCGATACGGAACGTCTGCGAGTTGAACGCCTCGCCTGTTTCAAAGTAACAATAGTCATTGTAAATCGACGCGGCAAATTGACACGCCAACGCGATTTCAACGTCGGGCGGAAATTTACCTTTGCCCAATTCCGGTTCTTCAACAAACCAAATTCGACTACTATCTGAATTTTTGTGGGATAAATGTAGATTGTCTAAATCTTCTTTGGAAATTTGTTTTATTGATTGTGGTTTATCGTTCCAGAGTGATGGCGTTTGTAAGCCGTCAAGTTGTCCGATTGCTCGTTTGCGGTAGTTGCGAACTGCGTCGAGATCGTTCGCGATTCGCCGGCTATTCTCAAGCGAACGATTCGCAAAAGCAGAATAAATAACCTCACGCCGATAGAGCCGCGACAACCTTTCAGGAAAAAAAACATCACGTTGATACTCAAGATGCTCACGCGTAAAAGCCCGATTCGTCGTGCCGGGATGCCCAGAAACAAAAACTAATTCGTTATCTTTGACTCCGCTTGTTGACCATTTCAGATAATATTTTGTTTGTGCCGGTTTGCCGTTTTCATACGCGCGGAAAAAAGAACAATCAACACAATAACGCGGATATTCGTAGTTGTCAGGATCGCCGCCGAACGCCGCAATATCTTGCTCCGGTGCCCAAACTAAACGAATGTCCGTATATTTTTTGTAACAATAAAGATGATACTTGCCGCCTTGAAATAAAGAGACAACTTCACAATGTAACTTTGATTTATCCGCTTCTTCTTGTTCGATTTTAGTGATGATTTCGCTTCGTGCTTTTGCAGCATCCTGCTCGTGATTTTTGACAAATGCCGTCACCCGCGCCGTCACATCATCAACCTTGTACAAAACAATACACTCCAACCCCTTGCAAGGAATCTCATCGTCAAAATTCTTCGCGTAAAATCCGTTCTTCAACATGTCGTTTTCCGGTGTGCTGTGCATCTGTAATTGAGACGCGCCGACGTGATGATTTGTCATTATCAAACCGGCGGGCGAAACAAACGACGCACTACCGCTGCGACCAAAACGCACCGACGAAAGACGAACATGCAAAAGCCATTCATCACTCAAATCAAAACCATACTTCTCCTTCAATTGTTGTTTGGGAGGATTCTCAAACAACCACATACCCTCATCCGCACAAAGCGAAACAAAACTCAAACCAACCGACACCGAAAATGTCAACACCAAAAACACAACACAAAATATACGTTTCATCTGTTTTTTAATTTTTTTAATTTTTAGTTTATTGTAGTTCCTATCGGGTCGGTCAATTTGGATTAACAACCCAATACGGACAACCATGATTCAAACCAACTCCACCGTCCAATTCTAAATTTATCGTCCAACAGATTACCATCCAAAGAACGAAGCCAAATATGCTATCACGGCATACAACCCAATTCAAGCGGGTACAAATAACTCACAAGAAATATAAATTCAAAGGAAGGTAAGGGAAAATAATGGAAGGAAAGAATAGAATAGATTTGATTGTTAAAAGTAGAGCTGATTGTTTCGGATTTTGTGGGAGCTTCCCTTTCCTCGTTATACCACACAAGTTTTTTTGAGAATACGAACCATACGAAAAATACGGAATAAACGAAAAGAGTTGATGGTAAAATTTCGTTTGTTTCGCATATTTTGTTTATTCCGTATTCT
>JAISQS010000174.1 GCA_031274045.1 Planctomycetaceae bacterium
CGAAATACACGAAAATACGAAATGCGCGAAATTTTAATAAACACTTCATCTGTAGATACTGGACTTAAAAAATATTCTGTGATTCATTTGTTCTATACTTCCGGCGGTCATAAAAATGACGTTATGCAGGTGAGGTGTTAGGTGGGAAAAAGGCAGGAAGGCATTAGGCAGCGAGTCTAACACCCTCGTTATACCACACAAGTCGTAAATACATTCGCACAATGTTAGCGACGAGGGCTTGTCCCCGACGCAATGGTGCGGGAATCGTGTTGATATTCCAAACCGTCACCCGTCGGCGTAGCCGACAATAGCCGCGAAGCGGCGCGGACTGGAACGCGGGCGGGATGCCCGCGTTCCAGTCCGTTTCCGCTACGCGGAAATTTTTTTTCCTTGCCGCGAAGCGGCGAATTTATGGGGAGGGTAGGGGATGGATTGTGGTGAATTTGTGTTGCTTAAAAAAAATGCAAAATTGGTCTTTACTCATTTTTGAAAAATCATTATTATCCGTCACAGTGTCCGGTTTGATGAGTTGTTTTTTGACAATCCACATCAACAAACAGCCGAAAATCAATTAACCAAATTAACCTCAACACAACATAATCACAACCGCAATTACACCAAAACACATCACACACCGGATCCCGTTCAACCTTGAAATAACAGTCTCAACCCAATCACCTCACTCGTCAGGAAAATCACCTCACTCGTCAAGGAAAATCAGAACACTCGTCAGTAAATTTTGGATTTGTTGTTTGTACTTGTCTAATTTGAGTTGCGTACACACAAAAAACGCGAAGAGAAAACCACAAAGATTTTCACACGCCAATTTCGTGTCGTTCCAACAAATATTTTGTCAGTACAGTTTATCACGGAGTAAATTTTATTTTTTAGAGCTATGAAAATTTTTACACTCGGCGTAGGAATCGCCATATTTGTTTTTACATTGGGCAGCATGTTGCCATACCAGTTGTCCGCTCAAGTTTCAGGTCAATCCACCCGCACAAACCCACTCCGAACCGCCGCCGGAAATACGCCCACAACAAGCACCAAAAACGCTAACCAAAGAAACACATCAACAGTCCCCGCCTCCGGCACAATACTCGTCTCCGGCACCACCCAAAAAAATAACCCAACAGATAACCACATCACACACGCAACCACCACCACATCAGACGCCGCATTCTCACAACCAATCAACCACAACTTGAACCACACACCTCACGAATATGATCCACAACCAACAATTGACCAATTGCCCACACCCAATATTGCCGCCGCTCCGCCAACATCACTCAACAACGCCTCACCATTCGATACCGGAACAAACCCATTCCAAAACATCGACAACACAACCCCACTCCCCATCAATAACCAAAATCTCCCAATTGATATACCCACAATCAATCAATTCGACGACAACTTGCCCACAACAACCACAACAAAAACCGCCGCAAACAACAGAACAACACAACCAATAAACACCACACCACAAGAAGGAACAGGAACACCAGGCCCGCCGGGATTAGAAGGTGAACAAACTCCTCACTTGACCATCGAAAAAGTTTTACCGGCAGAAATAATTATCGACCAACCCGCAACAATCAAAACCGTCGTCAAAAACATCGGACGCTCAAGCGCAAAAAACGTCACAATAAAAGACCGAATACCACAAGGCACAAAACTACTCTCAACCACCCCAAAAGCATCAACCACACCAGACGGAGAATTGATATGGAATCTCGGCAATCTTGACGGGAGCGAACAGTTGATAGTTGAGATGCGTGTTGTGCCGACACGCGAGGGCGAAATCGGAAGCGTCGCAATCATAAATTACCAAGCCGAAGCCTCATCAAGAACCCTAGTCACACGCCCAAAAATACACGTCGACGTAAAAGCTCCACAAGAAATTAAACTCGGAGAAGTCGCAAACATCGAAATAATCATCTCCAATCCGGGAACAGCAACAGCAACAGGTATAATAATCGAAGAACATATTCCAGACGGCTTGTACCACAAAGACGGAAAAGTTCTCGTCAATAAAAATATCGAAATGCTAAAACCAAAAGAAGTCAAAAAAATTGATCTGCCGCTCACCTGCATCGGCGCAGGAACATTGCAAAACAGACTCGTCGTTAAGGCAAACGGAAACCTTCGCGAAGAAGTCAAAACGACATTGCGCGCCCTCGCCCCAGTCTTAGACCTAAAAATTGTCGGTGCCAAACAACGCTTTTTGGAACGCAAATCCGACTTTAAACTAGTCGTGTCAAACACCGGAACAGCATCCGCACAAGGAGTCGAACTAAAACTCGCATTGCCCATCTCCATGCAATTCATCAGCACAAATCAAAGCGGTGTCTACGAACCAACCACTCACACAGTACATTGGGCTTTGGAGGAGTTGCCGGCATTGGAGGCGGGCGAAATTGACCTCGTACTCATGCCCGCAAAAATCGGTAACTACACAATGCGATTCGTCGGAAACGGAAAAAATAACCTAAAAGCCGACGCATCACACCAAATCATAATAGACGGAATGTCCGCCTTGTCCTTTGAAGTGACCGGCGATTCGAACTTGGTCGAAATCGGAAAAGACGCAGTGTACGAAATAAAAGTTGCAAACAAAGGAACGAAAAGCGCAGGGAACGTCAGAGTCAACGCACGATTGTCCAACGGAATGTCATTCGTCAACGCCGACGGCCCCGTCAGACACCAATCACAAAACGGAATCGTACAATTTGAACCACTCGCACAACTAGACGCAAAAGGCGAAAAAATTTACAAAATCGCCGCAAGATGCGATGCCGACGGCGACCACCGAATCACCGTTCAAATAGTATCAGATGACTTGGAAAAACCAATAACAAAAGAAGAAAGCACAAGAGTATTCAAATAAAACATCACCACACACCACAACAAAAAACATGTATTTTTGGCCCGGCTATCGCGGAATCGTCACTTACGGGCATCCGTCGTTTCTTGTTATTGCAATAATATTCGCGTTTATCGTGGATTTATTTTTGGTGATGAATTTTTTCTGGACAGACCAAATCTCCGCCGCCCAAAGAAACATTTTATTGGTTAGTGTTGTGGTTATTTGGTTTATTCTGAGCAGCTTCTCGCACTTTCGGATGAAGCAATTTGACCGAATGTCCGTCGGCATACAAGAGGAAAAGTTCAAGGAAATGATCGTCCATTATCTTCGGGGCAATTGGTATGAGGCAGAGATGTTGATAGTGTCGCAGCTCAAATATAATCCAAACGATGTCGAGATATTGCTGCTACAGGCAACTTTATACCGACACACAGAAAGATACTCCGAAGCCATCCAAATTTTGAACAAACTACAACTCACAAACAACGCCAATAAATGGTTCCTCGAAATAGAATCCGAAAAAATACTAAACAACGAAGCAATAACAAAAATAAACAACGACATCCTTGTGAAAGAATAAGTTGGCGGATATTTGAAAGAGTAATTTGAAAGAATGAGTTGGCGCATCTATCGTATTGCTCGCTTTACAATCTTCTTGTTGTGAGCGATTACAATCTTCTTGCTGCGAATTGGATATTGGTTAAACCGGCAACACGGCAAGCATCATACGTATCAATAACGTGTTCTATCGGTACATTTGGCTCGCTGTCAATTATTATGGGTAAATCATTCTGTACATTGCCAAGTTGCCGCAATAATGCGCGAAGTTGTGCGATGGAGTTACATTTGTTGCTTGCAATTTGCCAAGATGGTGATTCCCGAAACGCAATTTTTATCACCGCAACATCAATATCCGCTGTGTCTGGAATAACCAGAGTGATTGAGTTGTCGCTGTTACCGTCCAAAGACATATCAGCTTTCATTTGACTTTCGTGCAAACGGAAATTTGCCGTACACACAAAAAAGATCAACAACAAAAAAATAATATCTATCATAGCCGTCATCTTCAACTCCGGCACAACACGCTTTCGATTCAAATATACTGATTTCATTTTGATAAAATTATTAGATATAAATTTCAAACACGTCAACTTCACGTCAACTTCTTGCAATCTTCAACCTCTTACAATATGGCGACTCAATATTATGACAACTCGACGCTGTAACATGGTGATTTTTTTCACGTTGTTTCTCATACCCAGTAACGTCCGATAATGTTTATTATGTTCGGTTAGGAAAGAGATGAGAAAACGTAGCTTAAAAATGAAAGGACGTTTATATGTCGATTAGTGAGTGTGATTTACGCGATTTTGTCTATCATCAAGATGGCATAATTGAAAAAAGTGCTTTGGTGGAATTTATTGAGAGTCTTGGTGGTGACAAGTCATCGGTAAAAATTCAAAA
>JAISQS010000202.1 GCA_031274045.1 Planctomycetaceae bacterium
TTGCACTTCCTGCAATCAGCATCAACACGCACCCGCCGCTCCTCGACCGACGCAATCACACTCGGTCAAAGTTGCGACCCGTGTGCGCCTGCTTGCGACCCTTGCGAACCCATTTGCGAAGGCGGCGACTCGTGCGATTCATGCAATTCAGCCGGTTCGTTCGGGCTTTGCGGCGGTTCGCATTACAACACTTGGTTCGAAGGTTTCGGTAACTTTTTACGCCAGTCCAACACGAACGCCTTGCAAGGTTACCGCGCCAACTCCGGCGGTTTCAATCTCGGAATCGACCGCCAAATCAACAAATACACAATTGTTGGTTTCAGCTTTGGCGGCGCGTACACCGACATCAAAACGAACAACCGAACCCAATGGGGCGATGTCGAACAATACCTCTTCGCAGTTTACAGCTCGCGAACGTTTGGCGATGTAACATTGTCGTTGTCCGGCGGTTATGCTCATAGCGAGTATAAGTTGACAAGAAATCCGGGCGGCACGCAACTCGATAGCAAACACGACGGCGACCAATTTTTCGCGTCTTTTGAGATAGCCGAAAAAATACGCTACGCAACATACGACTTGACCCCGTTCCTTGCTTTTGACTACATCAATTTAGACGAAGAAGGCTACGGCGAACGCGATGCCGGTGGTGGTGTTCAAAACACGATCAAGGGTCAAGATTCGGATTCGTACCTGCAAACGCTCGGCGTAAGAATCGGTCGGACAAGATACGTCAACGGCTGGATCGTCAACCCAAGTCTAACAGCAGGTTGGGTTCACGACTACGGCAGCAGCAACATCTACACAACCGCTCAGTACACTGGCGGTCAACAATTCACCATCAAAGGTGCGCCGATGAATAAAAATCGCGGATTGTTTGGTGTGAATTTGAATGTGGCTGTGAGTCCGAATTTGACGTTGTTCGGTCGGTACGACGGCGAATTTTCCAGTAAATTCCAAGTCCAAACCGCTCAAGCCGGTCTCAATTACAAATTTTAAGAATTTTGTAAAATTTGGAGTTGTCGATTTTGAGAGTTGTCGATTTTGGAGTTAGACAATGTTGAGAGTTGTCGATTTTGGAGTTAGTAAATTTTGAACCGGATATAAAGCATCTCCTCCTTTTAACTGGTTCACCCCACGCGGGACAAAAAGCAAAAACTTTTTGCCCCGCGTTTTTTTTTGAGATACGGAACAAACGAAAGATACGAAATATTACGAAATTTTACCATCAACTCTTTTCGTTTATTTTGTATTTTTCGTATGGTTCGTATTCTCAAAAAAAACTCGTGTTGGCAAACGTAAGGTGTGCAACCGACTGCCAGGCGGTTACGTCGGCGCAAGCCGACAACTGGATCGCCAAAACGCATTGGCAAAACCAATCCGCCCTACGTTTTGGGCGTTTTGGTTTTGCCAATGCGTGCTCCGCTCCACTGTTTTCGTCTTGCTTCGCTCGCCGAAAACACAACCGCCCAGCGGTCGGTTGCCCACCTTACGTTGACGATGCTTATTCCGATCCTATTTTGGCTTTTGCCCTTTCAGGACGTTGATGCAACGCATTGATAAATGCGCACGAAGGGAAGCTCCCACAAAATCCGAAATAATCAGAAAAATTTGCGGTAGCCGTGATATATCGCGGCTTGTGCGGTGTGGATGACGATTTTGTCTGGGGAATCCGTGAAATTTCACGGCTGTTTTGTTGTTTATTCTTTTTTTGGTTTCCTTGAAATATATTTTTTTGGAAATCTTCTTTTGGCGGGTTTAGTTTTTTTGGCTTTTGGTCTTGGCTTATGATTTCTGTGGGTTGGGCGTATTTTTAGTTGCGAGTTCAAGGGGCTTTTTTGGATTTGAGCGGATTTGTTTGGAAAAAATTTTTTGATGTCAAGTTTTTTTCCGTTTATTTGGCATTCGATTTGCAATATTAAAAACATGATGTTTTCAATATCGGCTTTATTGAGTTGCTGACTGGTCTGTTGTCTTTGGGGTATTGGTTTTATTGCGGGGAATTTTTTCTGCGTTATCGAATCCTTCGGCTGATATTTGATTTTGTGTTCTTGCAATTTTTTATAATGCTTACACGAGCAATTAGTCAAAGCTGCGGTCTTGCGAATACTGACTGCGTTGGTTGGTGTTCGATCCACCGTCTAGGTCGTGGCTTTGATTTTTTTCTTTTATTGCCGTTAAAATTCTTTTTCCAAAATTGGGATTTTCACAGGAAAGCAAGGGAAGATAATGGAAGAATATTTTTTGGAAAACGACAGTGGGAGCGTGAAACGCACCGGTTCACCAAAACCCCCAATGTCGTCACAGCCGACAATTGCCGCTTTGCGGTATTTGTTCAGAGAATTTTGTCCTGTAATCTTAAATTCACTAAAATCGAAACAACACTAAATTTTTTTCCAGAATACTTAATGTTCTTACTTTCTTTTTTCCTGTTAATCTTGTCGAGATACTTTTATTCTTGTTAAAAGTAATGACAGTTTCTATAGATTTTTTATTATCAATCCGATTCACTTTGAAGTCGGTTTGTTCTTAATTTTGTTGTTTGTCAAATGCTATATTTTGCGTTTGTCGTGTTTACGTTTTGCGGCGAAGAGTCTGTGTCTGTTTTTTTATATTAGGGCGAAGCGTCTACCGGCTTCGTTATATTGGGGAGCAAAAAAGATGATAGTGCGGTTTGTGATAATTATTTTTGTTGCGGTTTATTTGATCAATATTCCGTTTGGGTTGAGTTGTTGTGCTTTTGACCGTTATCCGATTATGACAGGGCAATCGGTATGGCGCGACACGAAACGTCACCGAGATATTCCCGTCAAGATTTTTTTTCCATTGCAATCCGAACAGTCAAAAACGCCAAAACATACCGGCGAGCAGTCCGATTCATCGCATTCCAAAGATACGTTTCCGGTAATACTTTTTTCGCACGGATTGGGTGGTACTTATGATCGTTGTTCATATTTGAGTACGGTGTGGAGTTCTCTTGGTTTTGTTGTTGTGTCGGTTCAACATCCGGGCAGTGATGAGCATATTTGGCGTGGGAAGTTGCGGGTTGTTAAAGAGCTTCGGGATTCGTATGAGCAGAATTGGAATTGCCGGACGCGGGCGGAGGATTTGCGTTTTGTGTTGGATGTGTTGGTGCGGTTGAATGATGCGGGGAAGTTGGGTCGGATACGACCGGATTTGAGCAATGTCGGCGTGAGTGGTTATGATATTGGTTCTTTGGGTCCGCTACTTCTTGCGGGTCAAATGCCGCCTGATCGCGGGCGGTCTTTGCGCGATTCACGTGTACAAGCTGTTGTCGCAATGAGTCCGCCGGTACGTAATCCCGGACTAAATAACGCGCGGGTTTACGCCGACATTCGGATACCGGCGTTGTTCATAACAGGTACTCGCGACGACGGCATTATCGGAATAACAAAAGCACACCAACGCAGAATCCCATTTGATTACATGACAAACGGCGACAAATTTCTCATGACATTTCTCAACGGAGATCACCAAGTCTACGCAGGTCCGCTCTTTTCCGTATCACGACTATTCAGAGACGACAACATATACCAACAAACAATCACAAAAATATCAAGCTACTTCTGGCTCGCATACCTCAAAGATAACGAAAAAGCAAAAAAAATATTGAACAGCACAAATATAAAACACATGCTCGGCGAACTTGCAAAATTTGAAAAAAAGACAATACCAAACAAACAGAATAAACCCGAAGAACTCCCCGAAGAAATCGTCCCGCCAAAAAAAATAAAATAGCTGATTGCTTTTTTGAGAATACGAAACAAACAAAATATACGAAACATGACGAAATAATTTTTTTAACGCTAAACACGCTAAAAAACGAAATTCGCGAAAGTGATTTTAAAAATGTGTTTATTTTTAGTATTCATTTTCAGCGTTTATTAAAATTTCGCGCATTTTGTATTTTCGTGTATTTCGCGTTAAAAAGTAATTTTTAGAAATTACCTTTTCGTTTATTTCATATTTTTCGTCTGGTTCGTATTCTCAAAAAATATGTGTGGTATAACGAGGATGTTGCTCTACGCTATGATATTGTTACCCTTTCAGTGTATTGATAAAAACCGCATGTGAGGGACTCCACAAAATCAGAAATAATCAGAAAATTTTCGAGCGTAAAAAGTATATCCAAAAATAACAATTCCTATCAAAGGATAATATATAGTAGATGTCTGACATTATAGTGAGCGGTGCGAGAGAGCATAATTTGTGTGATGTTACTCTTGTTTTGCCGCGTAATAAATTGATTTGTTTTACGGGAGTTAGCGGGTCGGGGAAAAGTTCTCTTGCGTTCGATACTCTTTATGCAGAAGGTCAACGCCGTTATGTCGAGTCGTTGTCAAGCTACGCACGGCAATTTTTGGGACAATTGCCAAAACCGGATGTTGACCGAATCACTGGTCTGAGTCCGTCAATCTCCATCTCACAAAAAGCAGGCGGTCAAAACACACGAAGCACCGTCGGCACCATCACCGAAATTTACGACTTCCTAAGAGTACTGTTTGCACGCGTCGCAATCGGGTATTGTCCAAAATGCGGAAAACCTATCGCCGCACAAACACGACAACAAATCATCGATAAAATCGAAAACATACCAAAAGGAACCCCAATACTAATACTAGCCCCAATCATCAGAAGCCAAAAAGGTGAATTCAAAGACCTGTTCGCAACACTAATAAGACAAGGTTACATCAGAGTAAGAATCGACGGACAAATCGTAAAACTAAACGAAAACCATAAATTAGACCGGCAAATGAGACACGATATCGATGTCATAATTGACCGCATCATACAAAACGGCGAAAAAAATAGACAAAGATTAGCCGAAGCCATCGAACT
>JAISQS010000221.1 GCA_031274045.1 Planctomycetaceae bacterium
CCGACATCTTCGATTTGTTTTACGGCGGTCGGATGAAATTTTCCGTTGTCATCGGGACCGATGCAAACCATAAAACTTCCGCCTTTCGCCACACAGTCAATCAGATGTTGAATGATCCATTTTGTCCCTTTGTAATTTTTCGCAACCGGATCGTATGCGAAAATTTTTCCCAACAGACAAATGCTCATCCAAGGCATGTTGGTGTTTTCGACATCTTTCGGAACAAATGTTTCCGGTTGATAATAATCGCCGTAGTTGCCGATTCCTCTGGCGCGAATCATAACGTCGGGCTGTAATTTGCGCATCATTTTGACTGTCTCTTTTATTTGCGACCAGATATCTTTGCCCAGCCACATATCGAGACAGATCATGTCGATCTTGCCGTAATTCGTCAAAAGCTCCCGCAACTGTTCGCGATGCCGCGCAATCATTCGGTCGGTCTCTTCCTTTGTCCGATCGGGCATTGTGAGTTTTGGTTTCGGTCCCCAATATCCATAATTTTGATGGTTGGCTTTCAGGTCGGGAGTCGCAACCGGATGACCGCAATAAGGGCGAAAATCCGCGTCGTACCAGTCAGGATGCGAATAATAGAGATCAATTTTGATTCCGTTTTTGTGAGCGGCATCGCAAAGTTCCTTCACAATATCCCGCTTGAACGGCGACTCTTCAATACTGTACGACAAATCACACGGCTCGATCATTGGCTCCGGCGTATTGAGATAATTGATCCGTTGCTTGATGCGCGTTTTAGTGTGGAACATTGAGAAGCCGTCGCAATGTTTTGACGTGAACGCGAAAGCCTGAATGCCGGAACGTTTGAAAAAGTCCATCCATTCCTGAGCGTCGAATCCAACGGGGTTGAATGTTTTGTACAATTCGTTGTACGCCGTTTTTTTCTCATTCGACATCGATAAATAAGGTGTGGACGCGTCAATTTCCCACTTGGAGTAAACACCCCAATGAATCCGTATCGAAAATTTGATGTCGCGGAACGCCTCGTGTGCCGCTTCGGACGCATGAACGTAATCGGCATCGGGGATGTCTTCAACGTATGCTTTGACCGGCGGATAATGCCAGTTCGTCTTGGGCAATTTGATCCCGCGAGCGCGATCTTTTTTGACAAGTTCGGACAATGAATCGGACAAAATACCGGACGATTCCTCCGCAGAAAGTTGCGGTAATAACGGCGCAACAGCCGCCCCCGCAACTGTTGCACCGGTCGTCAATAAAAATTGACGGCGAGTGTTAAGCGTATTCATAAAAATTATTTTTTTGCAATGTTAAAGTTAAAAAATCAGAAGTTAAAAATACCTTCCGGCACTCCATCCGAATTATTGTTGGTCAATTTGATTTTGTGATGATAAAAAGCCGGTGTCACCCAACACTCCAACCAACCAAACGACGTTAAATCACATCTATCTTCTTCCCACGCTTTTTGTAATGCAACCGTATTATATGGGTAATCCGTCATGATTCTATCTGTACTAATATCAGTGTTATCATCTTCACCGGTTCCTAATTGATGATAAACAGTGTAAAGATGAATTTGCGAATCAAATTCCACTCCGGTCAATGCGGAAATAATACGGCAACGAAGATAAGCTCCATGAAATTGTTTTAATACATCAATCCAATTTCCGAAATTTTTTGCAATCTTCTTTTTCAATTCAAAAATATGGAGACGATAATGAGAATCATTGATTTTTTCCCAAATGATCCCGTCTGCACATTTTTTATGCTTCTTTAAAAGAAACGCAATATTGTCATTCGACAAGTTGAGTCGGCAAGAGTTTTGAGGAACAACTACCCTCAATCTCATTTTCCCGTATCTTTCGTGTTCTTCGAAGAGATACTCGGAACATTCCGCTACCGGCGTACAAACATCATCAATAATGAACGATAAATCAAGTGGCATTGCTGGGGAATTGGTTATTTTTTTTCTTGGCGTTTTCTTCGTCAACATCTATTTGGAACGCCCAAATTTGATCATGTATTTCACGAATCATCACACCGAACGTCGGTACTCTAAAACCGTTATATCCATGCTCCATTAGTTTCACATCCGTTAAATGATCTTTCAGATCAACATCAAATTGATACACGCGTATCTTATCCGAAGAAATAATATCTTCATTTTCGTAATCGTATTCTTTGGCAAGTTCCAGACCATCGTCACGGTTTGCTAGTTTGATCATGTTGTTGACGTGTTGAATGATTGTGTCGCTGTGTGTTGAAACGATAACGGGGCAAATCGAATTAACAATACGAATCAAAACCTGCGCCATTTTCCATTGCAATCCGGGATGCAACGATATCTCAGGCTCCTCAATAATACAACGATCTCCGATATTGTCATATTTCAAGCAGGCTAAAAACGGGGCAATTTCCGTCACAATACTCGATGACAGATACATTGGAAGGTATTCGTCAAATCCTTCAGGGCGATAGACAATGTCAGGTATCGGCGTGTCGGTCAAATCAATTTGTCCATGAATCACATGCTTCTCAATAAACTCAACAATCGAATCGGTGTTTTTATTGCATTGACACATGAACTTTTTTTTATCTTTATCAAAATCCGAAATTAACCGGACAAACGAAGCACGCGGCGATGATAATTTATAGTCCTTTTCTTTGTCACCTCCTTGTTGCGGAAAAAATCGTCTATCAAGCGATTCGCCAATAATAGAACGAAACGCCAACAAAAAAGCCGTCCTCGACGCAGGAAAAAAAGATGTCTTCTTTTTCAAAAAAAATAAAAGATAGACCGCAACAAGAGACTGCAATACATCATCACGGTTCGTACAAGAAAATGTAGGCGATACTTTATCGTCATTTTGCGCGATAAAGAATTCAATCTTTTGGTTTCCGTTGGGATCACCGTTTTCCATGAAGCCATTGTTTATGTTCATTACAAAAGAGAGGCTTTCGTCAAAAGGAATATCCAAAGCGATATGTCCAATATCCGCACTTGAATGAAGCGTGGTATTGACTAATCGTTCTTTATTTTTGTCCAAAAAGATATTGATGAATTTGTTGATTAGTTGATGATCGTCCGCTTTAATTTTTCGACGATAAGTTCCTTTACCCTGCTTCATGGACTCGCATATCCAATCATTCAAGTCTTTGAACTCTTCCTTATTCGGTGAAGCAACCCCCGAATAAAACTCAAGATTCAACACCCCCCAAATCAACGACGCAAGATAACTTTTCCCGCTATTATTATCACCGACAAAAAGCGTTAACGGAGCAAGCTCAATATCCGCCTTGCGAATCCGAGCAAAATTTTCAACATGAAGCGTAATGTAA
>JAISQS010000293.1 GCA_031274045.1 Planctomycetaceae bacterium
CTTCTTGCAACTTCTTGTGAGAAATCCCTACTTTCTAAAAAAATCTTAACAGAATCTTAACCAAAATTTAATCAAAAATTAACACAATCTTAATAATTTCTTAACAATAGATTGGTAAAATTCCGCACGTTAAACACGAACGAAATGTTTTTTGTCAGACGTGACAACAGACAAACCGGAGATTCGTTCTGTTTTTTACAGCGGATATGTACACCGCAAATTGAACTGTAGTTAGTATACGTTTGTTGATGCGAATAACAATACTCACAATCAACAAACAGACTCAAAAACAATCCAAAAAGAATGAAGAAAGAAAAGGAGATTCAAATGAAATTCTCAGTACACGAAAAAATCGAAATACCAAAAAAATACAAAAATAACTTTCAAGTTGAAAGTTTTTTTGATGTATTTCGATTCGGTTTTACGCTTGTTGAGCTTTTGGTGGTGATTGCAATTATTGGGGTGTTGGTTGCCCTTCTTTTGCCCGCCGTCCAAGCCGCACGCGAATCGTCAAGACGAATGAGTTGCCAAAATAATTTGCACCAACAAGCACTCGCGATGCACAATCATCACGACGTTCACAAAGTTTTGCCGTCGGGAGTTGATCCTTATGGTTTTGCGTGGAGCGGCAGAATCTTGCCGTATATTGAGCAAGAGGCGTTGTATTCAACGTTGGTCTTGGACGAGGAGACGGGCGATAAATCAGTTTACACCAACGGAATCGCAAACTGGGATCAAGGTTCGGGAAACGGATACAATCCGGCACAACAAGGACCAAACGCACAAGCTTGCGCGACATTGATCAAGCCGTATCTTTGCCCAAACTTTCCGCACGTTCGCCAAGTTAATAATCAATACATCATCGGTCGCGTGCAGGCAAGTTACATCGCAAGCAGCGGCTCATGGTCAGCAACAGATACGCTCGATCAATTGACCGCCATCGGTTTGACATACACCGCAGATCAATGTCTCTCACAACAACATAATCGCCAAAACGGTCTCATCTTTAAACGAAGCAAAATCAAATTCAGCGGAATTGATGACGGACTCTCGAATACGATTGTTATTGGTGAGGTTGCCGGAGATGTGAACTTTGGCAATAACGGCAACGCAAACGATCATTGGTACATCGGTTCGCCGCAAGCAGACCCGAATACGGCAGGTAATCCGTCAGCCGGAACCGCCGGAGCCGAATTTTCAGAACTATTCGGATCAGGTTACACAATCGTAAATACACGATGGAAAAATCCAACCTACGACATGCGGTTAATGCAATTGAGTTTTGGCAGCTACCATACCGGCGGCGCAAATTTCGTTCGCATGGACGGCTCGGCATTTTTTATGAACGACATAGTCGAACTTGACGCATACCGAAAACAATTCTCACGAGGCACAAAATTTTGACAAAAATAAACAAACTTACAAATTTTAACCATTAACCACTAACCCAAAAATTAAAAATGAAAGTAGAAATGAAAAAGAAGTTTGAGTTGAGTAATAGTCTGCTTGCGGTGTTGGTTTTTTCGTGTTTTGCAATCGGTATGTTGAGCGGTTGCGGTTCGGAAATCAGCGCGAAATATGCAGAGCTGAAACTCGCGGCAGTTACCGGCAAAGTCACATTGGACAATAAACCTCTCGCAAATGCACAAATCCAATTTGTACAAAGCGACGGCTTTTTTTCCTACGGCGTTACCGACGCGGACGGAAATTACAGGATGCAATTTGACACGCATCATCAGGGCGTTAAACCCGGACAATGTACCGTCTGCGTCTGGACAACAATGACCGGTGCCGGTTTTGACAAATTGATGCCTGACGGCGTAACTATGCCGGAAAAAGAAATTGTCCCTGTCCAATATAACCACCAGTCAACTTTGACAGCCAATGTCAACCCGACAGAATCACAAACATTTGACTTCGACCTCAAATCAAGCGGCGAAACAAGAAACGCCATCAACGCCGAAGGCGACACAAATTATGAAAATGACGTACCGTGAGAAATAAAATCAACTTTGACTACTTTGATCACTTTGATTAGACACAAGTTTGGTTGTGTTTGTAAAAAATTTTTGAGCCGTGTGGTTTGAAAATTTAAACCTAAAACAAAAAGAATGAAAGAAAAATTTGGAGAAAAAAAATGAGTAAAAGATCGATGTTAAATTTTGGTGCGAATCGATTTGGTTTTACGCTTGTTGAGCTTCTGGTCGTTGTAGCGATCATTGGTATTTTGGTTGGGATGTTGCTTCCTGCCATACAAGCGGCGCGTGAGGCGGCGAACAAATTGCATTGCCAAAATAATCTGCGGCAGCAATCAATCGCAATGCACAATCATCACGACACACAAGGAACGCTTCCATACGGTTGGGCGAATCTTGGGTTTGTTTGGAGCGGTGCGATTCTGCCGTATATTGAGCAAGAGGCACTTTACGGCACGTTGGTTTTAGCAGATACGGGGAGTACGGCTGCGCCTTTCACTTACGGAATTGGAAACTGGAACATGACACAAGCAATGTGGGACGCAGGCACGGCAAGCAGAGAAACTTGCACCGGTCCGAATGCGAGAGCATGTTCGGTAATCATTCCAACATACATTTGCCCAAACTTTCCGCATGAAGTGCAGGTTGACAACGAGCGTATTTTGAAACGTTGTCAAACGAGTTATTTGGGGAGTACCGGTTCGTGGTCTATCCTTGATGCGCCGGGACACATGACTGCGTTGTCCGTGACATACGAAAAAGACAAACGCATAAGCCAGCAACATAAAGATCAGAATGGATTGCTTTTTGGTTTCAGTGCTGTTGCTTTTGGGGATATTGGGAAGGGGTTGTCGAATGTCATCATTATCGGTGAAGTGGCGACGGATTCCTCTTTCAGCAATAACAGCAATGCGAACGATCATTGGTATATTGGTACCCCCGCAAGTGACGGCTTCAACGGATTCGTCACCGATGCCAACGGTGCCGAAGTCGGCAACGGCGGCAGCGAATTTTCGGAAACGTGTGCGTCCGGTTATACGACTGTAAATCAAAGATGGAAAAATCCTGCTTTTGACATGCGCTACACACAATTATCATTCAGCAGCTACCATCCGAACGGTGCAAATTTTGCCCGAACAGACGGCTCCGTTTTTATGATAAACGACAACATCGATCTGGAAGTATACCGAGAACAATTCTCAAGATTCTGATCAAAAACATAGCAACGTTTTTTTGAAAAAAATCCTGATTATTTCGGATTTTGTGTGGGTGTTACATTGTATCTTTTATTCGCAGTATCAACGCCCTGAAAGGGCAACAAGATCATAGCGTAGGGCAACGCCCTACGAAAGAGATTCACGAACACCACTCGGGGCAACGCCCCAATAATATCAACAATAATGGAAGTTTTTAGTAGTGAGTTTTATGTAAGGATTATATTAAGGCTTTCGCCGGAAATTAACCAGCAACAAAAGTGTTAGAATTGGGCTATGGAGATTTTTGATAAAAACGTAATATATCAGCGAAATATTTTTTCTGGAAAACTGCAATTGTGGTAAATAATTTTCCTGACTATTTCGGATTTTGTGTTACTGATCGCCCCGCAA
>JAISQS010000316.1 GCA_031274045.1 Planctomycetaceae bacterium
TTATTAAGGGAGCAGGAAACTGTTACCCAGTTGCGAATTGGTTTGAGTAATGTTGATTGGTTTTTTATACCATGCAGGGCTACAATTTATTGTAACACGCTTTTATATTTTGTTTTAACGCATCAACAAGAAACGATAAAAGAGCCTTGTTTATTTCGTTTATTTTGTTTTTTTGTTATGAGACTTGCAATAATTGGTGCGGGGATAAGCGGGCTTTCGGCGGCTTATCGGTTTAATCAAATTTGTCCAACATGCGGCATAGATATTTTTGATCGCAGGTCACGCATCGGCGGGCTGTTGGAAACACTTTGCCAAGACGGATACGAAATCGAACAAAGTGCCGATAACTTCATCACCACGATTCCTTGGGGTATCCAACTTTGCAAGGAACTCGGACTAACAGATAAATTGGTACAGACGAATTCCGCATTTCGCCGCACGTATGTTGTTCGCAACGGAAAATTGCATCTCTTGCCCGACGGTTTTCTAATGATGGCTCCAACAAAACTCTACCCAATGGCAACAACCCCAATCCTATCTATCTTCGGCAAAATACGCGCAGGATTAGAACTCTTCATTCCGGCTCGCAAAGATAACAACGACGAAAGCATGGCAGATTTCGTTCGCCGCCGTTTGGGGCGTGAGGTTTTTGAGCGGTTGGTGGAGCCGTTGGTGAGTGGGGTTTATGCGGCAGACATGGAGAAGTTGAGTTTGATGGCAACACTACCGCGATTCCGCGAAATGGAACGCGATCACGGCTCACTCATCAGAGCAATGCAAAAACAACTCGCCGCAAACCGCTCCGCAAACCTCGCCGAACAAAGCGGCGCAAGATACAGCATGTTCGTCACAATCAAAGGAGGTCTATCTGTAATTTGCAATACAATTGCAGAAAAGTTGCCCACAAACTCCATTAAACTCGGACAAAATATCACCGCAATCAAAAAAACAAATAACAACAAATGGATATTGACATCAAATGCAAACAAAATTGATTCGCACAACCCGCACACACCAAACAACACAACAACAGAATACGACGCAGTCATCTTGTCCTGTCAAGCACACGACGCGGCGGAATTGATAACGGAAGAATTGCCGGAAATATCACAACGACTGGCAAAAATCGAACACGAGGGAACTGCAATCGCAACCTTCGCATTCAACTCAAACCAAATCAAACAAAACATCAAAGGTATGGGTTTTGTTGTTCCGAAAATTGAGAACAGCGCGATTCTCGCGGGCAGCTTCAGCAGCCTCAAATATCCACACCGCGCACCCGAAGGCAAACAACTAATCCGCATCTTTGCAGGCGGTGCCAGAATGCCAAACGCAGCAACAATGAATGATAACGAGTTGGTGCCGTTATTGCTTGGGGAGTTGAGGCGGGTGGTGGAGATAGTTGGCGAACCGCTCTTGGCGGTCGTGTCGCATTGGGCAAGAACAATGCCGCAATATCATATAGGTCACCGCGACTTGATAAACGAAATAGAAACTTTGTCCAAAAATGAACCAAACTTCGCGTTAGCCGGAAACGCATTTCACGGAATAGGAATACCAAATTGCATAAGAAGCGGTTTCGATGCCGCAGAAAAAATATCGCAAGTTTCGTAGAGACACAGCTTGACCGCGAAACGATTGATCATTCATCCGCTTGCGTTAGCAATTGATCAAATTGATAACGCAATTTGCGTTGGCAATTGATCAATTGACTGCACAGGCGTTTTTCAATAGTTTGTCGTTACGGTAGCAAGTTGCCGCCGTTAACGTGAACCGCTACGAATGCGGAGATCGCGATACGCTTTTTTTTGAGAAGTCCGGTGGTATAATTACCAACGTTCGCTCGTCGATTTTTGATTGTAGTATTTTGATCGCAGTATATATAGTCAACGCAGTATATATAGTCAACGCGGTATGTATAGTCAACAATCTCTGATTGTCGAATTGACGGCGGCTATGCGGGACATTGTTTTTTGACCGTCTGGTTTATTTGCGGACAAAAAGTCAATGTTTTTAACCTTACAGACAGTTGATGTTTTCAACGCACCGGTTCAAAGCATCAACTGTACTAAACCCATTTGAATAAAAATTTGATCATGTATTATCCTTGGTGGTATGTCCCCGGTTTGACCGCGCCGATGCTTATTGCGGTGGTGGCGGTGGTTCATGTTTTTGTTTCTCATTATGCTGTTGGCGGCGGTATATTGATAGCGTTGGAGAATTGGTATTCGGTCTCGGCGGGCGACAATACTTATCGTGAGTATTGGCATAAACATGCTCGTTTTTTTGTGCTTTTGACGGTGGCGTTCGGAGCGATAACGGGTGTTGGTATTTGGTGGACGATTGCGCTTGCGTCGCCGCTCGCAACGGAGACACTGATTCGAACGTTCGTTTTTGGCTGGGCAATAGAATGGGTATTTTTTGTGATAGAAATAGTTGCGGCGTTCATAATGTACTACTATTGGACGCAACTCAAACCGAACGTTCACGTGATTATATCAGCAATTTACGCAATAGCAGCTTGGATTAGTCTTGTTTTGATAACGGGCATAACGGCGTTCATGCTCGACTCACGCGGTCTATTTGCCGACTGGAGCGAAACCGGCAATTTTTGGCACGCATTCTTCAACATCCAGTTTTTGCCGCAAACAATTGCACGCACCGGCGGCTCAGTGTTGTTGGCTGCGCTTTACGTTTTCCTGCACGCGGCTTTCACCATTAAAAACAACAGTGAATTACTGGAAAAGGTTGTTCGCAGAATGTCCGCTCCGATAATTTTTGGTGCAATTACGATGGCGGTCGGTATTGCAATTTCGTTTTACGTATTGCCGGAGCATGTTCATCGGGCAATGGAAAGAGCCGTATTGATCAATGTTCTCGTGGTGTTATTTTTTGGGTTGTGTGTGGTGTTAGTGTTGTTGATGTTTTTTGGACCGGTGCTTCATCCGAAGTCGATTAGTCAAGGGTTTGCGGTATCGCTTTTAATTTTTGGATTCACCGCGCTGGCAACAGCAGAATTCATCCGCGAAGCCGCAAGAAAACCATGGATCGTCGATCAAATCGTACTAGGAAGCCAAGTCTACAAAGACGATATCGATAAACTAAAAGAGACCGGTTTCCTCCGAGAATCAAGTTGGCAAAAAATACCAACAAACAAAATTGAAAGAGGAGGAATGATCTTCATGTATCATTGCAACAATTGCCACGCAATAGAAACCGGTCTGTCAGCAATAAAACCGCTACTGTCAAACGAAGACCAAAAAGATCGAATCAAAGAAAAATTACGCTCACTAAATAAACCAGTCATCTCAATGCCGCCATGGTCTGGAACAGAAGCCGAACTAGACGACCTCGCCGAATTCCTAATATCAATAAGCAAAGAATAAACACAATCTCTAATCAAACCTTACTTATAACCTTGTTTTTCCTAACAAAACAACATTAGTAGCCATTGATTAGCACGCAGATAACACAGATTTTAAAGATATTCGCGGATAAAGAAGACAAAGAAGAACAGACATTTATAAAAAAATCTGCGTAAATCCTGATAATCTGTGACATCTGCGTGCCTTTTTTTCGTTGCGCACGAAGACACAAAGGCACAAAGAAATTATCAACCATTTTTATTTCATTTAACAAATTTTATGCAAAATTCTAAAACATCTGACGCTGATCGTTTTTCTATTCGCCGAGATAAAATCATCTCCAATTTGTCCAAGAGAGGTATTGACGGATTGTTGGTAACCAATCCGATCAATGTCCGCTATCTCACCGGATTCACCGGCGGCGATGGTTATCTCTTGCTCAAAAAACAACACTCCGTCCTAATCAGCGACGGACGATACTCCTTGCAAATCCAAGAAGAATGTCAAGGAATAGACGTTCTGATCGCCTCACAACAAGAAGTTTTCCCAAAATCAGTCTGCACACAAATCAATAAACAGACCGGCAAAATCGGCATCGAATCGGAATCAATAACATTGATGAATAGTGAGAAATTGAAGGCTGCCAGTCCGAACACCGAATTTGTCCCGACAATAAATGAAGTCGCTTCATTGCGCCAAATAAAAGATCAATTTGAAATATCAGAAATTCGCAAAGCGATAGTTGCCGCGCATAATGCTTTCACAGATGTTAGGAATATGATTGCCAAAGGCGAGCTTGGCGTGAGGTTGTCTGATGTTTCTGAGTTGTCGGTGCGTGATGAGCTTGAGTACAGATTGCGTAAACACGGCGCGTCTGAGAAAAGTTTCGCGTCCATAGTTTGCAGCGGACAACGTGCCGCTTTGCCGCACGGAATACCAACAGCAAACACCATTGGAAAAGAATCTCATTTGTTGATTGATTGGGGGGCAATTGTCAACGGATACATGAGCGACCTGACACGAGTAATCATACTCAAAGAAAACAATAAAAAATTAAAAGACATCTACAACATCGTCCTCAAAGCACAAACAGAAGCAATAAAAGCAATAAAACCGGGTGTAATTTGTCAGGAAATAGACGCAATCGCGCGTGGAATTATAAGTGACAGCGGCTATGCAAAAAATTTCAATCACGGTTTGGGGCATTCGTTTGGTTTAGAAATCCACGAAAATCCGCGATTCAACACGACGGACAAAACTGTTTTAAAAACGGGAATGGTTATGACAGTAGAACCCGGCATCTACATCAAAGG
>JAISQS010000344.1 GCA_031274045.1 Planctomycetaceae bacterium
AATAGCACATTACAAAAATATAAAAAAATACTTACATGACCACAAATTTTAATAAAAATTAAAGATAAATACATAAATCATAAAATATTATAAAAATCATAGACTCAAACTTCGGGTTAAGGGTGGGGAAATTGGTCACAAGTTGCGGTTCAGTTTTGCAAAAAACTCTTTTATTATTTCATGTTAGCTCGCCAACAAAAAAATATAAAAGAGCCATTTTTAAAATCACTTTCGCGAATTTCGTTTTTTAGCATGTTTCGCGTTAAAAAAAATCTTAAAAGATGTGCGATATAACGAGGTAGGCGTAAATTCGGATTAACCGGTAATCTTTACACAATCCCCCCACAACGCAAATTCGGCACAACACAAATAGAGATAAAAAACCAATATCACATAATCCTATTTTCCGATAGGTTATGTCAGTTGACGTTGTATATATCGGTTGAGTTTGTGTATAATCCTGTCGGATCACAAACGTCAACGATCCGAATATTTAACCCGCTCCCCACTCAAAATATTGACATACAAAACCGCACACAAATGAAGTTTTGCCGCAAAAAAATAAAGGATTTGTTAATTCGCTGGATAACAATTTCAGCGGTTCTCTTTTACGTACTCGTGCCGGAAATAGGCGTTTGCAATTGTTCTTGCTGCAATCATTTTTTGGACAACAACCGCGATTCTTTGGCATCTTGCTGTTCGCAAAAAAAATCACACACAACAACCGACGCGGAAAATACAGAAAATTCAGAATCAAAATTGCACAATGAGTCAGCAATCGGATCATCTTGTTGCGCAAATTTCAATTTGGACGACAAAAAAAATTGCAACGGCGAAGCGGAAGTTGGAGATTGTTTGCGTGAACGCGGATGTTGCAATACGAATGCGGATGACGACGCGGACAAAGATCAATGTCCTTGCCAAAGTAACTTTTCGTTTTCAAGTTGGATTCCGTCGATATGTTCTTATCGTGTGCCTGATAAGATTTTGGTGGAGTTAAAATTTTCATTTTCGGCTCCGGCGGTATCTCTTTATACGAATTTTTTTGGTGATATTGCGTTCGTGAATGGTTTATTTGAAGCACCGGTTTTGATACATCACGTGCGGTTACATCTTCTGTTTTTAGTTTTATTGCAATGAATATATAAGTTGGTGATTATCGTGTATTTTATTTTTATTTTTTTAACAATGATGAGGTCAAGAATCCGAATGTCGGTATTTGAATTGTCCTTATTATTGCAATCAACTTATATTAAGGAGTATCAAAATGGCAGTATCAGCTGCAAATTCAAGTTATAGTTATTCGGGAGCGAGTAGTTCCGCCAAGTCGGGCGGGGCATCGTGTTGCTCATCGAGCGGCGGTAAACAAGCGGCGTGTTGCGTAGGGCGAAGTCAACAAGACTGCGTCCAAATCTGTTCAGGTCAGGCAAGCTCCTCGACCGGCAGAACAACAAGCTCAGCCTACACAGCCAATCGCACTGCAAGCACAACAAGCACCGCAAGCAGATCAAACAGCTCGTCTGCAACACAAACAAGCAGATCAAACAGCTCGTTCTCAACACAGACGAGCAGATCGAGCAGCTCTGCAAACTACGCATCGAATTCCACGAATTCCACCGTAGCAAGAAACTCAAACGCTTACGGAAGAGCATCAACCGCAACAGGTCGAACACTAAATATCACAAGATAAATAGTAAAAAGAGAAGCCGATCATAAAGATCAATATTGGCTTCGCCTGTTGTAAATTTTAACAATTCGACATGAATTGTTTGTCCGGCGTATCTTGATTTTTTTGATCAAGATGCGTCGGTAATTTGTCCGGCACTTCATAACTTTTTCAAAAAATTATCGCAATCTCTATAGAATTTTTCCCAATCATCACCGAAGCATTCTTCAAATTCTTTCATTCTTATTTCGGGAGAATCTTCTGATTGAGGTGATTTTGTTGCGAGTATTTTGAGGTATTTTACGAACTGTTTTTGCCGTGATTTTGTTAGAAAATATGTTAGTCCCCATGACATTGCGTAGTTATCGGCGGATGTGTTGCTGTCTCGTAATAGTGTATCTTCTTTGATGATTTTTTGGATTGGGTCTATTGGATTTTTTTTGAAGTAGTTTCTCAAAGTTATCAATCTTTCGCGATTAACTTTTGGAGTTGATGTCCAACCGAGACTATCTTTTGTATCCGGTACTTCGTGGAACAACGCGATTCCTTCGGCGACCCAAAGCGGATACGGGGCAAAGCGTTGTTGCATTCCGTTATTCATGCTTACTTGGTGTATTGCTTCGTGTACGACGGATGCGATATTTTGTGCGGCACCGGGTTGGCGTAGTAATTGGCTTGTTGTTTTCGCGTCGATTTTGCCGTTCGCTTCATTGTACATTTCAAAACCAGCTAAATCACAAACCACAACTCGGTTTGTTAATTTGTTGTAATAAGCGTAGATATTTTGTGACAATTTTAATCCTTCCGATTCGGCGTGTTTGAAAAATTCATCGCGGTTTGAATAGATGATTGCAACAAGCGGAAATTTCGGCTCTGTCAATTTTATCCCGCGTGCAGTCCAATAAAATTTGAAGCTGCTGCAAGTACGTTCCAAAATCCGCGAATACCATTGGGCAAAACCGCGCGACGTAGTGTAGACAATCAAAAAATGTTCTTTCTCCATCATCCTGTAGCCGCGTGATTGCGGAAATTCCGCCTCCAAACGCTTAACATGCTCACGAATCGGATAAGGACTAAATAACTTGTCATCATCAGAACGGCTGACTAATTGATTGGGCGGAATTACAAAATATTGACCGTCACGCGAACAAAAAACTATACCGTCACGCGCCTCAATCAATACCTCACCCTCCTCATAACGTACCTTGCCAAAATGATTAAACTCAACATAATCCAAAGAATATAACTCACAACAAAACAAAATCAAAAACCAAAACGTACATAACGTACAAAAACGCAGAAAAATAATATTTTGCAAAAATACGAAAAAAACATAAAAATTCATCTTGGCTTGAAAAAGAAAAATTGTTAGTATCCGCATTTGGGAAGAGAAACAAGAAAACAACTTGCAATAAGCAAGCAACAATAAATAAATCATATATCGAACCCGATAAAAACGGTAAACACTCACACAACACAACAAAAAAATCGACACATCGGTTTTTTAATCGTGTAAAAAATTATAGTTTATTCGACAGTCATATATACAACGTACTTTGGATTTCGTTGACATGAGAGCGTAAAAGTTGCGAATATAAATTGAACACCGCGCCGCATGTAAACCAGCGAACAAGAGCGTGAGCGTGAATCTCAAGTACAAGTTTTAATAGTAATAAGAATATGCAAAAAAAATCAATTTTGACAAGTACCGGTATTTTAGTTTTATTGGTTGTGTTGATATCTCATGCGGCGTTATCTTGCCGTACTACGGATGTTGAGTTTTTGGCAAAGACTTCAATAATTCCGGCGTACAGCGATAAGATTCCGGGACTCGAATCTCCGCACGAGCGTAGGCAATTGATTCGGGATAAGGGCGTTGTCGGCGCGAAAAAAGAGACACCGGACAGTGAGCGGGAAGTTCTTTTTGCGCAGTTGTGGGAAGAATATAATACGTCGCCCGACCCGAATATGCGGCGCGAAGCGGTTGACGCAATGACAAAAATTCCATATCCGAATAAAGCGAAATTTATGAAGGATATTTTGAAAGACGAAAATCCGTTCATAAGAATATCCGCAATCGAGGCTATCGGAAAAATCTATAACGGAGAGAATAACGAGTTGGCGGATGTATTGATAAATCAAGGAAAAATCGACACGGATAAAGACGCAAGAATTACCGCAATTAGAGGACTTGCCAAAAAAACAAAAGATCCCGATCTGAAATATAAAGTTACAATCGCTCTCGGCGAATTGTTGCAAGACAAAATCCTTGTGGTACGATTCGCGTCAATGAACACGTTGGGGATAGTCACAGAAAAAGATTACGGCAAAGATATAAATCGTTGGCAAACATACATCCAAAACATAAAAGGTGAAACCGCAGAAATACCAAAAGAAAGAACATGGGCAGAAAAATTGCCAACAATAAATTTGCCTATGCTAAAATAAAAAAACCAAACCAAATATCCACTTCATACTCAATCATAATAGCTACAGTTGCCTGTTCTTTGATGGATAATCTACAAATTTAACAAAGATTAAAAAAATGAAAAACCAAAAAACAAGTTCAACAAATTTCCCCAAAGTCATAGAAATTGCCGAAGCACCAACACAACCAGACTCCACACAAGAACCACAAACAC
>JAISQS010000458.1 GCA_031274045.1 Planctomycetaceae bacterium
GCCGCTCAACTCTACTCCGAATTCAAAACCTTTTTTCCAAACAATGCTGTTGCGTATTTTGTTTCTTATTACGATTACTACCAACCCGAAGCCTACATCCCACAACGCGATATCTACATCGAAAAAGATGCCTCCATCAACGAAGAAATTGACCGCCTTCGTCTCTCCGCAACAAGTTCATTGGTAACACGGCGCGATACAATTATTGTTGCAAGTGTGTCGTGCATTTATGGGCTTGGCTCGCCGAAAGATTACAAAGAAATGATGGTCGCGTTGCGCGTCGGCGATGAAATTCAGCGCAACAAAATGTTGGCAAGACTAATTGATATTCAATATGACCGGAACGATGTGGCGTTTGAACGCGGGCAATTTCGTGTACGCGGCGATTCGGTGGAAATTTGGCCCTCGTATGAAGAGTTTGCTGTTCGTGTTGAGTTTTGGGGTGATGAAATTGAGCGAATCTCGATTGTCAATCCGATCACTTCCGAAACAATTAAAACACAAACCGAATTTTATATTTATCCCGCCAAGCATTTTGTTATGCCGGAATCGCGGATTCAGGAAGCGATTATTCGTATCGAAAAAGAACTCGAAGAGCGGCTGAAAGTTTTCAAAGAACAAGGCAAATTGCTCGAAGCGCAACGATTATCCGCGCGGACAAAATATGATATTGAATTGATGCAGGAGATTGGATATTGTCCGGGAGTTGAAAATTACAGTGCGCCGTTGTCGGATCGTCCGCCCGGTAGTCCGCCGGAGACGTTGTTTGATTTTTTTCCGGACGATTATTTGCTTTTTGTTGACGAATCTCATGTTACCATTCCGCAGATCAGAGCAATGTTTCATGGCGATCAGGCAAGGAAAAAGAATTTGGTGGAACATGGATTTCGTTTGCCGAGTGCGTTGGACAATCGACCGCTCAAATTTGACGAATGGGTTGATCGGATCAATCAAGCCGTTTTCGTTTCAGCAACTCCGGGTCCATACGAATTGGAAGAATGCAAAAATAATTTGGTTGATCAAGTGATTCGACCGACGGGACTTCTTGATCCGGTGGTTGAGGTTTCGCCGGCATCGAAGCAGATTCCGCATTTAATGGAACAGATTCAGGAGCGTGTTGCGGCTGGTGAGCGGGTTCTTGTGACGGCATTGACAAAACGTCTTGCGGAAGATATCGCGGCGTATTTTGAGAAACAAAAAATCCGTTGCAAGTGGCTGCATAGTGAACTTGACGCGTTTGAGCGGGTGGAGTTGTTACGGGATTTGCGGGCGGGTCGGTTTGATGTGTTGGTTGGGGTAAATTTGTTGCGCGAAGGTCTTGATTTGCCGGAGGTGTCGTTGGTTGCAATTTTGGATGCGGACAAAGAAGGCTTTTTGCGGAGTGAGACATCATTGGTGCAAACAATCGGACGAAGCGCCAGAAACGTCAACGCCAAAGTAATTTTGTACGCTGACCGCGTAACAGATTCAATGCAAAAAGCAATTGACGAAACGGAAAGGCGGCGCAAAAAGCAAGAAGCGTACAATAAAGAACACGGAATTACGCCGGAAACGATTAAGAAAAATATTGCGAAGGGGATTGAGGAGGTTGCGGAATCTCACGCGGCGGTTGCGGCGGCGGTGGGTCAAGATGAGGAATTGTTTATTACGCAGGAGTTGATCAACGAGTTGGAGAAGGAGATGCTGGATGCGGCGGATCGTTTGGAATTTGAACGTGCGGCGGTGATTCGTGACCGAATTGAAGAAATGAAAAAACATATCGGAAAAAACTCAAAACTCATCGACTTCAAGAAAAAAACCGGAAACAAAAAAAGAAGACGAGGCAGAGAATTACCAAAACCAGAACGATAATTTGTAACTGTCCACAGGAAGTTAAGGGAAGGTGAGGGCAGGGAAGAATTTTTAAAACTTTCGTAATATATCAGTGAAAATTGGCAACGCGGTAGTAAAACAAACCTTATTTACAACCTGATTTTCTTACAAAAACAACCTTAGTAGCAATTGACAATAAAAAATTTCAACCTTATTACCTTATTATTTCCAACGTTCTATGTTTTCGCGTTATTACATTCCGTTAGGAATGTATCGCTCGGTAGAAAATGAAGCCCGCCGAGTCCTCGCATTCCGTAGGAATGCAACCCTATAACTTGCCCGATGGTAGCATTCCTACGGAATGCTCGTGTGTGGGAACATCATTTTCTACCGAGCGATGCAAACCTACGGCTTGCAAAACTAGGATATTACATGACTACTAATGTTGTTTTGTACGAAAATCAGGTTGTAAATACGGTTTGTTTTTTCTATAGCGTTGAAGTATTTCACTGATATATTACAAACTTTCCTTAACTCCCTGTGAATGATCCCACGAATGCTTGCACTCGACCAATAGCAAAATCACAATGTATTAGATAAAATAAAATAAAATCACAGTCAATCCTTTAATCAGTTTAATCAAAGTTTAGATGAGATACGATGCAAAATTACTTGAATCAATATATTGCCGAAGTGAACGGGATATACCAAACAGACAACGCCACCGAACATAGTTACCGTCCGGCATTGCAACTTTTATTGCAACGTTTACTAGAAAATGTTGCGGCGGATTTGACTGTCACGAATGAACCTAAGCGTATCGAGTGCGGTGCGCCGGATTATATTGTTGCGCAAAATGAAATTCCTATCGGATATATTGAGGCAAAAGATGTCGGCGTTAATCTGGATGCCAAAGATCACAAAGAACAATTTGACCGTTACCGCCATGCACTCGGCAATCTTATCATTACCGATTACCTCACGTTCAAGTTATTTGAAAACGGCGAACTTGTAACAACCGCAACCATCGGCGAAATTGCCGACAAAGAAATTCGTCCTGTTGCCGGTCACTATGAT
>JAISQS010000461.1 GCA_031274045.1 Planctomycetaceae bacterium
TCTGGCGGGTTGATGATTTCTTGCTTGGTGACGACAACTTTGAAGTTTCCTTCGGCAACTCCGCGATACATTCCTTGAGTCCAAAGTTCGACTGTTCCTTGTTGGTTTGTTGAGCCGCTGGCGTTCCATTTTGAGCCGTTTGCGGGGGCAAGAAAAACATTCGCGTTCGCCAATGGCTTGCCGCCTTGCGTTATCGTAATTTTGCAAGAATACAACTTCGGCAAATCCGGCGGCAACTTTTGACCCGAACAACCAACACAACATAAAACCGGAACAAACAAAATCACAAACATTTTTTGTAACATTTTTTTCATGATTATTTCCTTTCGTTAAAAGGTAAATTTTTAAAATTGTTTTTTTTGAGAATACAAAACAAGCAAAATATGCGAAACAAACAAATAATATTTTCAACGCGAAAAACGCGAAAAAACTAAATTCGCGAAAGTGATATTTTTAGAAAGTGTTTATTAAAATTCGCGTGTTTCGTATTTTCGTGTATTTCGCGTTAAAAATAATTTTTTATTCAAAAATCGGTTTTTGGTTCTTTGCCGTTTGGCGAACCTAGTGCGCCCCAAACTCCATACGGGCTGGGTCCCGAAGTAACTTGACCTGCCGATCCTCCGTTGTAGTCAATTGAATTGTTGATGAAATGAACCGAGCCGTCAAGAAAACCGACGTTGACTCCGCTTGAATGATTTGAGTTTGGCGGATAAAGTCCCCATGAACCTTCAGCATAGGCAGCGTGACTACATGATGGCGAATTTGGCGGTGTTACAGTATGAAAACCTTGATAAATACCTCGTCCGTCTTGAAATCTGCCGCCTCGTAAATTTGAGCTGGCTTCGGTTGCGATTTTGTCATGTGTTATGATAGCTTGTGAAGATTTTATTGAATTGCGATTAGCCGGATCCGCCAGTGCATTTAATCCGCATTTGGTACCCGGTCCGCCTCCGCCGCTATTTTCTACACTTGCAACTTGTGATACTCCTCCTTTGATGTTTCTGTAACTTGGAATATTAGCAACCACCGTTTCGCTCACCGCAATAGTGTTGCTTGCACCGTCAGTACAAGAACTAAAAGTCCGCTTAAACCCAGACGATGACACACCCGACACCCACTGCCCCGGCGCGAATAACATCCGCGTTACAATATTTGCCCCTGTACCATGATCCCACATCCCGTCACCGAATGAATAGACGACATTTGAACAACCATATCCTTCGTAAGGGCGTTTACTATTACCATCAGACGGACAAAGTAACGCGGAAATCCTGACCTTAAAAACATCGTGTTTTTTCCATGTTTCAAAACGATCCGTGCTGCTTTGTGATTGGCTATTGCTTGGAATCGTTTCAAGAGTCGTGTAAAGTGCGCCTTGCTCAATATACGGCAAGATCATCACAGTCGGCGACCAGCACGGATCAATACCGGTGCCGAATTTATTTCCTCCGGCGGGCAATGCACCTTTTGCGTCGTGATGTTCGTGCAAGGCGAGTGCGATCTGTTTCATGTTGTTGCTGCATTGCATTCGCCGCGCTGACTCGCGTGCCGCTTGTACTGCGGGCAAAAGAATCGCAATCAACACCCCAATAATCGCAATCACAACAAGAAGCTCAACAAGCGTAAAACCAAAATGTATAGTCTCAATTTGATTTTCTTTTTTGAAATTGATTTGACCGGTTCTGTTTGAATTCGATTTTGAATTTTTCAAAATTATCTTTTTCATAATTTTTATCTCCTAAATTTTTTGTTAAAGGTTTTAAACTGCTTTTTACAGTTTTAGATTTTGATTTTCGTTTTTAGAAACAGACGATTGCAAAACGACTCATCCAACTTACGGCGGAGTAACCGGCTCGTCTCCGCTTCGTGTTCCAAGTGCGCCCCAGACACCGAAATCCGATGCTCCACTCATTTTGGGACGTGCCACAGTTGCAGCGATGCCGGTAGTAAGACAATTGATCGATTCATTTATGAAACGACCGCTGCCATCAACACAAGCAGCATTGACACCGCCCGGATGATTGCTTGTTGGCGGTTCGATCATTGGATGCGCGACATCGTTACCATAACAACAACCCGGCGCATTTGGCGGATTGATTGTGTTGAAGTGAGTGAAAAGAGACCAGCCGCTTGTCCAGTATTCGCCAACTTTCGCCGCAGAGATTCGGTTACCGGAATTGTATTGCCCATAACTGCCGCGTTTGTTCATACAAAGATCAGCACGAGCTGTTCCAAAATTTCCGTGCGGAGTACTGCCCGGATTACCGGGGACAGCTGTGGTATCGATTACGATGGATTCCAAAATCAAATTAGAACCGACAACAGATGAAATAACATGCTCGCTAAAAAGAAGTGTGTTGCTGAGTCCATCAGTAATCGCACCAAAACCGGAATAACCACGATAAGTCAAAGCCCCTCGCGACGTACCTTGACTAGAATCAGGCTCCGAATAAATCCAACGATTACTGTAATCACCATCGCAAACGCCATAATTTATTCCTTGAATCCAGGTCTCTTGAATCATATTGCTGTTGTCATCCGAAGGACAGTATTGGTATCCGATTTTTGCGCGTCCAATATACGGAGCGACATTGTTAATCGCTCCGTCGTTACCGCGATAATCCCTGAAAATATGTTGAGATTGTGCCTGCTCGTGAAGATTTTCTTGTTCCAAGAACGGAAGTAATTGAGTTGCATACGACCATGCACCTTTGCTCTGTTGATCAGCAGAAGTGTTACTTTCCGCGCGAGTGCATGATGTCGGTAATAACTCATACACGTCATGGTAAAGGTGCATTGCCAAACTGAGTTGACGGATGTTGTTGGAACATTGGGCTCTTCTCGCCGCTTCGCGCGCCATCTGAACTGCGGGCAAAAGAATCGCAATCAACACCCCAATAATCGCAATCACAACAAGAAGCTCAACAAGCGTAAAACCAAAATACAGAAGAGGCTTTTTGGTAGAGAAGTTACAAGATTTATTGTTACGATA
>JAISQS010000529.1 GCA_031274045.1 Planctomycetaceae bacterium
TTTTGGGCGATAGAAAGTCCGGTGCGTGTTGGCGATCCAGTTGTCGGCTTGCGCCGACGCAACCGCCCAGCGGTCGGTTGCCCACCTTACGATCACCAACCCGTTTTGGCGTTCAGTTCCAACTTGTTCGGTTCCATTACGCACAGAGGCGGGCGGGACGCCCGCGTTCCAGTCCGCGCCGCTTCGCGGCAATTGTCAGCTACGCCGACGGGTGACGGTTTGGAATACCAACACATTGCCCGCACCATCTCGTCGGGGGCAAGCCCCTTTCGCTAACGTGAATGTTGCTATGCGAAAGGACTAATCGGCATCATTTTCGGAGGATAATTTTGGTTTATTTATCCATTGGAAGTACATTTCGGCTTTTATATTTTCCAGCCATGCTTCGCGTGCTTCGAAGAATCTTTCTTGTTCTCCGGCTTGGAAATATGTTTGCGGTGGTGTTGTTTTGAATTTTTCCCAAAGTTCATCTTCGGACGGGCTGAGGTTTTTTGCTTTGATGATGTGTACTGTTGTTTGTGGTTGGTTGAAAACGGCAGCAACTTCGCCGATCTCAAGATTCGATGCCGCTTGCATGAAATTTTCTCCCGGCGCGTGAATGGATTTATTGTCAAATTCAGCTTCGCCGTAACGAACACCTTTTTCTCTGACCTCGCTTACTCGTAGGAATTGGTCGCTTGTTGAGTATCCGTAAGTCATCCAAGTAAACGGCTCCGTCTCAACAAACGTCAACAAATCAGACTTTGACTTCAACACATCCTCAAGCGTTCCGCTTGACGACTTCGCGCTGTCCGCCAACTCATTTGCAAACTTCAATGCCAACTCTCGAGCTTGCACTTCCTTCCAACGCTGCTTAACCATTTCAGCAAGCGAAGCGATTTCATCAATATTTTTTGGAGTAATATTGCTTATGAAATCTGTTGCCCAAATGAGAACTTTGGAATCTCTGCCGTTGACTCTGATGTTGATTTTATTTGTCTGGTATTCGTATGGTCGTCTCTTGAACCATTGGATAATAAATTCGCGTTCATCTTCGCCTCTGACAAATTCCGAACGCCGCATCACATCAAACAAAGAACCCAACTCCTCCGACACAACCTCCAAACCATAAGGCGAAAGATACTCACTCAAATCCGGCACAGCAGGCGGCTCAATTTGCAACTTCGGATCCTCAAGCCGACGATCAACATACTTCTTGTAAACCTCATAATGAGACCGCAACCTCGACTCAACCACCTCCAACGCCTTGTCTATCTGTATCTGCGCCAAAAAATGACGAATATCAGACTCAACCTCCGAAAGCGGACGATAAAGAATACTCAAATCAACCTCACCCGCAGGTTTAAGATCAATCGGTGCCGCTTCAACAGGTTTCGTTTCCGCCGGTTTGACTTCATCAGACTTCGCATCAACCGGTTTCGCTTCCGCTGGTTTGACTTCTTCAGATTTCACGTCAACAGGTTTCGTTTCCGCCGGTTTTGCTTCTTCGGGTTTTGCGTTTGGCGGGGTTGATTCTGTTGGTTTTGATTCTGTTGGTTCGTTTTGGTAGGAGACTAATTTTATTTTTGGCAAAGTCTCATTTTCGTTTTTCAAATTTATTTGTTCGGAGTTGAGAAGATTATTTTTTGTGGAGTTGTTTTGGATTTCTTTTTGTTTTTCCGGTTCGGTGTTGTTTGGAGTTTTGTTTGGTTCTGTTTCGGTTTTTGTTTCGTTCTTTTTTTCTTCTTCTTTTATTTCCGGTTTTGTTTCGTTTGTTGTTTTATTGTTTTCGGTGGTGGTATTTATTCTTTTTTTATCTAGTGTGTCGTAGTTGAATTCAATAACATTCGGTTGTTGTGTGTTTTGTCGGTTGATTGGGTTATTTATTGGTTTTCGGAACAGTTGATCTTTATTTGACTCGTAGTAATTTTTTATGTCCTCTTGGCTGATTGAGTCTAATAATTTTTTGCTTGGGGTTGCTTTTATGTAGCTGAATGCGATCTGTTTTGGGAAGGAGAATCCTGTTTCGGGTCTTGTTGGGTCGTATTCGCGATCTTTGTTTTCTTCAAAGAATTTCTTTATTTGTGAGTCTGTCGGGTCTGGTACTTTGTCGATGAATGCGCTCACAGGTAAAGTTGCAACTTCGAGTGTTACTTGTCTGTTTAGTCTTTTGAACCAATCCCATTTTGTTGACGGCAAGACGGTTCTTTGAGTCAAGCTGAACATGTATGACATTTGGTTTTGTCTTATTTCTTCGGCGATGAGGTATTCGATGTATTGTTCGTCTAGTCCGAGTTCTTCCATGACTTGATCGAGGTTCTGTTTTGTCAGCAAGTTATTGGTGTAGACGTTTAGTATATTGATGACGGCATCTGTGCCGACTTTTATTCCTTGATCTTCGGAGTATCTCGCGATTAACCACAAGTTGATCAGCTCTTCGTCGCTGATTCTTTGTTCGAGGTTTCCTGCTCTGAAGATGAGTAATTGGAGCCGCATCAGTTGTTCTTGAGAGCTTAGCAATGACGGGTTAGTTGTGAGGACAACTTGTGCTAGTCTGCTGTAGAATCTGGCAAGTTGTTCGCGGTTCTTTCGCAAATTAGCCAAAAGTTGTTCGTCAACTTTACCGTGATGCCGCGTGCGGGCAAAATCACCATTGCCGCCGTTACCTCGCAGACCCGGTATCAATTGTATAAACGCCGGCAAAATGATAAACGCAATCATTGCCATAAACCCAAGTCCCGCCAAGAATACAACTTGGTTTTTACGAAACATTGCAAACGGATTGTAACTAGTTTTTTTCTTCGACATAAATTCCTTCAAATTCCTTTTTACTTAAAACAAAATGTTTTTGGTTTTTTTGTTAACATACTAAACGTACAATACACAACACACAAACGAAATCTCCAACACAAATCACACAAAATCCAATTCACCAAATTTGACCACAAGTCAATCACAACTCACCAGAGTTGCCGACAAAGTTGTCATGTTGTCAACGAGTGAGGAGGAGATTCTACCGTCTATTTCCGATTCGGTATACAAACGATCTGATTTGTATTCGGGTTGAGAGCGTGAACAGACACCCCATTCAACTCCCATCTTTTCTCAATCAACATCTTTCTCAATCAACGTCTTGCCGCCTCCAATCAAAATAAAAAAGACAACAAACCATCCCAACACCAAACCACAAAAATTTGACATCAAAAAAGACAATACCGTCCACGCCAATTTCAAAAGAGGGGGGAATTATAGCAATTTGAACAAAAGTGATAAATATGAGTTTGAGATTTTTTTGAAAAAAAATAAACCGCGCCTGTTTTTTTAACGCGAAATTTGCGAAAAAAACGAAATTTGTGAAAGAGATTTTTTAAAAAGTGTTTATTAAAATTTTGTGCGTTTTGTATTTTTTAGCACACAGATAACGCAGATTGTCAGGATTTACGCGGATTTTTGTTATAGATGCCGGTATACTTTTGTCTGCTAATCCTCAATCTGCGAACATCCTTAAAATCTGCGTTATCTGCGTGCTAAAATACGTTTTGGGTGCTTGCAACATTGCCGCGTAGCGGCAGACACGTGCGTTCCGCTTGCGTTCTTGTATTTTGTTATGGTTAAAAATCGGTATACTATGTTTCGTGTGTTCTTGATCACAGAGAATATTACGAATTTGAAAATGCACGTTCAACTTTTATTTGACTCATCCATAACGAACACGGCAAATTGATAAAAATTTAAACATCGCGCAACATCGATAGCTTCCGGCATCACGCAAAAAATATTAGTCACATCACCGGCATAAGTTATGAAATATACAAATGGTTCGTTTTTTTGGAACGATGTTGAAACGGTAAACAACGACGACAATAATGATGCCGACAAAAGTTCTTTGAACCACACGCCCGTTTTCTACCAGCCTTTCTCTCAAATTCTAATATCTTCAATAACCGGAATACTACTCGATAAGTTTCTATCCATACCGTTTTTGGTTTGGCTTTGTCTTATTTTTGTTGCGGTTTCTTTGTGGTTGTTTGTTCATTGGAAGGGGCGGCGTATTTGCGCAACGATATTTGTTCTGATTACATGTTTAGCATTTTTTGGAATGCGGCATCATTGCTTTTGGAATCAATACACAACCAACGATCTCAGTTTTTACGCAGCCAAAGAAGGCAAACCGGTAGCAGTACAAGGGACGGTTTTAGAATTGCCGCGATTATTGCCGCCGGTGCCGGACAACTTCATCTCAACCGACGAACGCACCATCTTCACAATTAACGTACAAAAATTACGCGACACCGACAGATGGCTCAACGTTACCGGAAAAGTTTACGTCTCCGTCAACGGCAATCGAACCGACCTCATGGTTTGCGATAAAGTGCTGATATTCGGCGAATTGGCAAAACCCGGAAACGCCCAAAATCCAGACGATATAAATTTTGCGGAAAGCCTCCGAAGACAAAGGATTCTTTGTACCATAAGAGGAAACGCCCCCGAATCCGTGTCAATAATTGCACACGGAAATTTCAGCATTGCAAAAATTATAGGTCAAATTCGCCATCACGCAAAAAAGAATATCGAGAATTGTATGCAACACGAATCCGCAACACTGGCAGTCGCAATGTTACTCGGTTTTCGCGATGGCGTTGAAGAGGAGACGCAACAAAATTTAATTGAGACGGGAACAATGCACATTCTTGCGATTTCGGGTTTGCATGTTGCGGTGATAGCGATGAGCTTACGTTTTTTGTTTTTGTTTTGCGGGTTGAGCGGACGGGTGACTGCGATTTTGACTATCGTTTTTATCGCACAATATCTGCTGCTAACAAACATGGCACCGCCTGCAATTCGCGCGGCTGTTTTAGTTTCCGTCGTGTCAATTGCCGCCTTCACTGGTCGCCGCGCGTACAGCGTAAATTCTTTTTGCGCAACCGCGCTATTTGTACTTTTATTGAATCCGACCGAACTTTTTCAATTCGGCGCGCAATTATCTTTTATCGCAACCGCCGCGTTTTTTTGGATTCCAAATGTAAATGTTCTAATTGAACTAATTCGCAGATCAATTCTGCGCAACAATAATACATCAACTTCACACAACAATAACGCAAACGATTTATCCGCAGCCGCGCTAATCGAACAAGTGAATCTTGACAACAGCATCCTCTATAATTTTTCGGCAAAATTCTTTTACGGCGTGTTGGAGTTATTTATTATCAGTGTGATTATATGGTCAATTTCGTCGATGTTGATACTTGATCGGATGCATGTTTTTTCGCCGATTGCGGTGCTTGCTAATCCGCTTATTTGGCTGCCGCTTTACGCGGCAATGTTGAGCGGATTGGTCGCGATGATTTTCGGATCAATGCCGATAATTTGCGGATATATTGGGATGATTGCGGATGTTTCGTTTGATTCGCTTTTTGGTTTAATTGCGTTTGCCGATTCGCTTGGCGGTCATTATTGGATGCCGAGTATGCCGGTTTGGTGGAACGTGGTTTTTTATGCAAGTTTCATTTTCGTTACAATAATGCCGTTGCGAAAACCGACGAAGTTGATGATGATTGGATTTGTTCTGATTTGGTTTCTGATTGGGGTTGGTTCTTTTATTTTTGCTGATGTTGTCAGGTATCGAAGCGACAGACTCACAATGGAAGTTCTCGCGGTTGGGCATGGTAATTGTGTTCTGATTACTACGCCGGATAAGAAGTTGATTGTGTACGATGTCGGCTGCATTTCGTCAGCTCAACGCGCGGCGGATATTTTGAGTCGAAGAGTATGGCGGCTAGGAAAAACGAAGATTGACGTGATTTTAATTTCGCATCCTGACGCGGATCATTTTAACGGCTTGGAAAAAATTATTGAGCGGTTTGATGTCGG
>JAISQS010000571.1 GCA_031274045.1 Planctomycetaceae bacterium
TCGTTTTCGAATCCCTTTCCTTCGCGGAGAAGTTCCTGATAGCGTTGTTCAAATCGGCTGGAAACGTATTTGAGAAAGATGAGTCCGAGAATAACGTGCTTATATTCCGACGCATCAACATTGCCGCGAAGTATATCAGCGGCTTCCCATAGTTCTTTTTCAAATCCTATGTTTGCAGTGTTGGTTTGTGCTTTTGGCATATTATGTGAGTGTGTTTTTTATCTAATAAAACTGGTAAAAATAAAATAAAGGAGAACAAAATTAACAATAAGTTCTTGTGCTATCTTCGCAAGCACCAATTATGGTTTTGAGCAAAATGATCATCTGTTGCGGTTCGTTTGTTCGAGGTTATATACTTTTTGCACTTGAAAATTCCCTCTTCAATTGCAATCACCATGATTTGTAGAGACGCAAGGCATTGATTTGTAGAGACGCAAGGCATTGCGTCTCTACTTTACCCTTTGTCAATACACCGTATCAATACGCTACATCAACGCCCTGAAAGGGTAAAATATCATAGCGTAAGTCAACGCCCTCATTATACCACATAAGTTCGCCGCCGCTTCGCGGCGGTATAACGAGGGGCAAGGCTTGCCCCCCAAAGGAGCAGAAAACGTATCGGCAACGTAGGGTAGGCAACCGACCGCTGGGCGGTTGTGTTTTCGGCGAGCGAAGCAAGACGAAATCAGAGGGGGCGGAACACGCATTGGCAAAACCAAAACGCCCAAAACGTAGGGCGGATTGGTTTTGCCGATGCGTTTTGGCGATCCAGTTGTCGGCTTACGCCGACGTAACCGCCTGGCAGTCGGTTACCCACCTTACGTTTGCCGACACGTTTTGGCGTTCAGTTCAAACTTGTTCGGTTCTATAGCACACAGAGGCGGGCGGGACGCCCGCGTTCCAGTCCGTCGCCGCTACGCGGCGAACTTGTGTGATATAACAAGGGCGGGACGCCCGTGCTCCAGAACGAATTTTAGCGTGTTTCGTGTTAAAAAATTATTTCGTTATGTTTGTATTTTCAAAAAAAAGAGGGGCGAGTTTTCGCCCCTTCAAGATTGGTGTTCTGTTTTTTTGTGTTTCGCGTTTTGTGTTTTATGCTGTTGCGAATTCGGGGTATCGTTCCATTAGTTGTAGTTTTAATCTATCGAGGATGCTGCTGTGCATTTGGCTTACGCGGCTTTCGCTTAGGTCGAGAGTCATACCAACTTCTTTCATTGTCATTTCTTCGTAGTAGTACAAAATCATAATTAGTCGTTCGTTTCGGCTTAGACCTTTTGTTACTAATCTCATCAAGTCTGCTTTTTGTATTCTTATTGTTGGGTCTTCACCGCGTTGATCTTCTACGAGGTCGATTTCGTTTACATCTTTTGAGCCGTCTGTTTCAAACCATTTTTTGTTTAGACTTACCAGCGTTACTGCGTTGGCATCGAAGATCATTCTTTCGAGTTCGGTTGTTGAGATATTCAGGTGTTCGGACAATTCTTGGTGTGTGGGCAATCGTCCGAATTTATCTGATAATTGTTTATTTGCTTCCATTAGTTTTCTTGCGCGTGAGCGAACGAGTCGCGGCACCCAATCCATATTCCGCAATTCGTCGAGCATTGCCCCGCGAATTCTTGGAACGCAATACGTTTCAAACTTAACGCCGCGTCCCATATCATAAGCATCAATCGCATCCATCAGCCCAAAAACACCCGCCGAAATGAGATCATCAAGCTCCACCTCATCTGGTAACCGCGAACCGACACGCTCCGCGTGATACTTGACAAGCGGCATATATCGTTCGATTAAACGATTCCGCAAGTCTTGATTTGAACGATCCGCAATAAAATTTTCCCAAAGCCCGATGGTCTCTTCGAGCGTCATCTTAACAGTGACTGCCATTTATGATTATCCTCCGTGAAGGTTATTTTGCAGCGATCATACTGATCACAATCAATCGTATCCTTCCCAAAAAAAATTTACCACCACACGCAATAAAACACAGATCCCGCCCGCACAAAAATATTAAAACGGATAACACCGCCAAAATACAGCCGAACGTAAACAACCGCCAAAATTACGAATATAGCTTAAATTTCTATTTGAGTAAGAGTCAAACAGCATCTTGCTTTGACCGGATAGTCCGCAGTTCACGCCGCACCAAATCACAGCACGTAACCCAATTCAGCCACGCCCACAATGCGCGCAAAAAAACCACGAACAACACCCCGCCTGACAATACGAACTAGAAACAATATCGGCAAAGAATTCAATTACGTCCAGTTTTCCTTGACATAATTAAAAAATTATTTACAAACACCAGATCAAAATAATAATTACACAAAATAGATAAACACAAAAAAACAAAATCGCCGCGAAAACAACAAGAGAAAAAAAATTTTTCCGCGAAACTGAAACGGACTGGAACGCAGGTGTCCCGCCTTGTTATACCACACATCTTTTTTTTACGTTGGTTGATCGTAAGGTGGGCAACCGATCTCCGGGCGGTTGCGTCGGCGCAAGCCGACAACTGGATCGCAAAAACGCACCGGTAAAACCAAAATGCCCTACGTTTTGGGCAATTTGGTATATCAACACGTTTTCCGCCCCCTCTGTTTTCGGCTTGCTCCGCTCGCCGAAAACACAACCGCCCGGCGGTCGGTTGCCCACCTTACGTTTGCCAAAACGTTTTGGCGTTCCTTTCTTCCTAGTCTGGTTCTATAGCACACAGAGGCGAGACGGGACGCCCGCGTTCCAGTCCGCGCCGCTTCGCGGCAAATTTGGCAAATTTATAGATGTTCTGTCTTTTGAGGCGGTGTAAAAAATTTTTGATTTTGATCTTCCATAAAAATCTGATTTTTTGTATTCTTCGCGGTAGTTCGTGCGGATTCTTTTTTTTCGATAATCAATTTCAAATTTTTTATAGACTTTGGGTAATTTTCAACAACATGTAACTTGTAGTACGCTGACTGGAATAGTGGTTGGTTCCGGCAGTTATATTGCTGGTTTTCCTGTGTCGGTCGGTTTGCTTTCGGCTGGTTTGTGCGGGATGGCTGGTATGTTGCCGGATATTGACAGCAGTTCTAGCCGTTCGTTTCAAGAGTGTATTTATTTTGCGGCGGGTCTTTGTGCGGTGTTGCTTGTTGAGCGGGTGCGTTTTTTTGGATTCGACCACAACATCGTGATATTGAGTGGTGCGATTGCGTTTCTTTTTGTCCGTTTCGTTGTCGGCGAAATGGTTAAGCGGCTCACCGTACATAGAGGAATGTTTCACAGCGTACCGGCGGCAATATTGGCGGGTGAATTGATCTTTTGCCTGTCGTCGGGTGATTTTCACGAACGATTGTTAAAGAGTTTCGCAATTTTCGCAGGTTATATGTCGCATTTGATACTAGACGAAATTTGCAGTATCGATCAAACCGGCAAAAAAATAAAGTTTAAACAGTCTTTCGGCACTGCCTTGAAATTGTACGATTCAAAACATGTCTTATCAGCGATGATTCTTTATTTGTTGGTGTTTTTTATAGGCGCAGGGACAATACGAAATTCAGACCTAATAAACAACGGACAAACGACAGATGAACAAGTAAGCATGGAACAAACCGATAAATCCAAAAAAAATTCATTGCGAAAACTGATCCGATACCTCGTAGGATTCGATAACAGCAGACAAAAAAGAATGACTCAACAGCCCTCTCTTGAGCAAACAGAATCAACAACAAAAAATACACAAACACAGATCACCGCAACCTTGCCCGCCCAAACACAACAAACAACCCCCGCACAAAACAGAACAACAAACAATAATACCGACACCCAAATTTTCTCCCAATACCGACAACGTTACAAAAAACAAAAAACAACACAACCGGATAACCAAACAAATTTCTCGCGTTCAGATTTGTATCCGTCCAATATTCAGACGGACATCTTGAGTACTCCGAATAATATTTTGCCGACAGCACCATCTGTTTTGATTCCGCAAGAAAAATACAGCGATTTACCCGTGAATAATACGGACAAAAATAATTTACACGATGACAAACGCGATGATAATTTGATCACTCGCTCAATAGAACCAGAGATTGAGTCAAGTCGGATTAGCGAAATGGTGCCGCTAAGCAATGAGAACCGTAACTCCACTCCAAAAAGATTAATCATCCCACACCACAGCAATACACCCGCCCCAATCAACCCAAAATTTTGACAACAACAAAAATTTTTCAACACACAAAAGACAACTTCCAAGAAAATGTAAAACGTATTATAAATTTCGTTCTGTTTTTTTGGTTGGAGTAATTGGTATAGTTGTGATAATTGATACGGTGTGTGTTGGAATTTGTTGTTTTTTTATTGAGTGTGGTGCAAGCGGGCTGATTGGGGTGGTATACTTTTGGTTAGTGTTTTTGGTGTGTTTGAAAAAAAGTGTTTTGTGGTTGGGGGGCGGGTATTTTCCTAATTGACTTGTCTGTTATAATCTGTCGCTCTTTCGGGTGAGTGTCGGTTGGTTGTTTCTGATACGAACAAATAAAAAATAACATAAGGTATACAATAGATGAGTACAAATCCTATCAATTATCCATTTGTGCAACGGCGTGGGATGAATCCCAATGC
>JAISQS010000595.1 GCA_031274045.1 Planctomycetaceae bacterium
TTTTTTTGTGAAGGAATATTCGTTGCGCAAAAGTTTGTGGCGGGTATTTTGTTGTGAAGAATTTTTTTTTGCGGTGATGCCCGTTTAAGTTTATTGAACGATTTTGGTAAAAAATCAGAAATGGAGAAAACAATGAAAACGTCAATTTTTGCTCAAAATGATCAGCACGATCAATTTGAAACCGGACAAAACAACTCTTTTGCCCCTAGAAAAACAACGGTTTTTGAAAATGTTAAAATAGGGGGGGGGGGGGGGGGTAGGCGATGTTAAAATTTTAAACATCGTATCTACTGTTCGTTTCTCGAATAAAGTTGTTCTGAAAAGTTTTTTTGGATTTACGCTTGTTGAGCTTCTTGTGGTGATAGCGATTATTGGTCTTTTGATCGCGCTTCTTTTGCCTGCGGTATTGTCGGCACGTGAAGCGGCTCGCCGCGCGGAATGTTCAAATAAGTTGCGTCAACTCGGTATTGCTTTACATGCTTATCATGACGCAAACGAATCGTTCCCGTCTGTGCAGAGTGGAATCGATCCGGGTTATGATTGGACGGCGGGTCAACATGAGCGGAAGCGTGTTTCCGGTTTTGTTGCGTTGCTCCCGTTCTTTGAAATGCAGGGTCTCTACGACATCATCTACGACGCGCAATTGAACTATAAAAACGGTTCTACTTGGGAAGGATTCAGAGCAACAGCTGGTGATAATGCTACTGGCGGTGCATATTGTACTGTTGTTAATGATATTCAGATGCCGCTTTTGATTTGTCCATCTGATCCGTTTTATGAGGCTCCGCTCGGATATCAAGCCCGCAACAATTACGTTTTCTGTCAAGGCGATTTTCCGGGTCGCGGTGATACGCATCCTGATGGTTGTGGTTCAAATCCGCGTGCTGTTTTTGTGACGTGGAAGTGGTATGGGATTGATTCGATTACGGACGGTACATCGAATACGCTTGCGATGAGTGAACGTTGTATTGATCCAGGCAACGGTACAAAATACATCTACTCTCTCGTTCAAGGCGGCAACATAATTTCCGGTTGGGGCGGAGCTGGCACAAGTAACACCAACCCATCCGCAAGCGGCGCACAACCAACTCCAACAGGCAACTTCAAACCATCAACTTGTTTTTCGTTGCGCGGTGCAAAAGGTAATCTTGGAACATTGCCGAGCGGCGGAACTGTTGGTCATCGTAGTGGTCGCCGTTGGGTTTCGGGCGAACCGGTTTATGGATGTTTTAATACGATTCTTCCGCCGAATTCGCCTCGTTGTATATCAGGTACCGCTACCACTGACGCTGGTTTTTTGCCGCCGAGCAGCTATCACAACGGCGGCGTTAATGCTCTTTCATTTGACAGCTCTGTTAAATTCATCTCCGAAGGAATCAATTCAGGCGAAGCGACAACAAACGATGGATTAGGATTGTGCAAAAGATCTGGTGAGTCAAGTTTCGGCGTTTGGGGCGCAGCCGGAACACGAAACGGCGACGAATCCGCCCAATTACCATAACACCCCATAACTTCAAACCGGTGAGGCGATAGGTTTCACCATCACCATTAAAATTTGTGTAACGTAACTAAAAAATAATTTTTGAGAAAGGAACATATTTATGTACAAAAAAGCATTTACACTTGTTGAGTTGTTGGTTGTGATAGCGATTATCGGTTTGCTGATCGCGTTATTGTTACCGGCAATTCAGGCAGCACGCGAATCGGCGAGACGCATGTCTTGCTCAAATAACATGCACCAAATCGGCATCGCCGTACACAATTTTCACGACGCGAGAAATGGTTTACCGCCGCTGTTTGTCACTCAAGCAACATATTCGCCGTCGATATTTTCGGTACTTCTTCCATTCATGGAAAAGCAGGCGATCTATGACTTGATGCCGGAAGATTTCGTTACTACACCAGCAAACAACGTGTGGTGGGACGCTTTGCCGGATAAGAAATCGATGATCATTTCAACTTACATTTGCCCATCACGCGGCGCAAGAGTTGCTGATAATCCGACACTCGCGTCAGCTCCTCGCGCGACCGACGGCTTCGTCAGCGATTACGCGAGCGTCATGTCTACTGCAACAAGAAATACCGCCAGAGATGAACTAATGCGAACATACTATAAAGCTGCTAATGTTGACGCGATTTATGGACCGTTCCGTACCGCAAAAGGATTAGGTCATAATCCAGACATTAAATGGGTACCTCGCGATAAGTTTTCACGATTCATTGACGGAGCAAGTAATCAATACATTTTCGTTGAAAAACATATTCCAACAGCGAGATTAAAAGTCTGCCGAGAAGGTATATCAACTGATGTTGTAGAAGGCAAAGCAGCAGAGCCGGGTTGGTGGGATTGCGGTGTACAGATGTCACGGTCTCAAAATGATACGCCTGTTGATACAGGCGGAGGGGAATTTATCAATATCCTCATGTACAGCCCTGCACGCATGGTGAGTTTAGATACGTATGTTATTGCCCGCTCACCTTCCGACGGTAATCCAACCGGTGCAGGTACGTTACGAGCAAACAATCCGAATCTTTGGGATGTGAATGTATCACCTTTTGGCAGTTATCATGCGGGGGGAATTTGTCATCATCTTTTTGGTGATGGTTCGGTGCATGGTTTTTCGCCGAACATTGATCGTCCGAATATTCATTGGCCCCTCGGTTGCATAAATGACGGCGCGCCGGTGACAATTCCATAAGATAATTCAAACCGCATTTTTTTGAGATACGGAACAGACGAAAAATACAAAACAAACTAAAAGTAATTTCTAAAAAATATTTTTAACGCGAAATACACGAAAATACGAAACACGCGAAATTTTGATAAACACTAAAAACCACTTTCGCGATTTTCGCCCTTTCGCGTGTTTCGCGTTAAAAATAATTAGTTTAGAAGTTGTCGAAAAGAGTTTACTGCAAAAATTTCGTTTATTTTGTATTTTTTGCATGTTTCGTATTCTCAAAAAAACCTTCGTTATTTTTCAAATTCACAATTAACCTTTAACAAAAAATTAGATCATGTTTAACAAAAAATTCAGTTTATTGATTCCGCTTTTTGTTGTGTTGATGTTTTTTGGTTGCGGTGGAAAATTTGTCCCGTTCAGCGGCAAAGTCACAACATCAGACGGTCAACCCTACACCAAAGGATACGTCATCTTCACCAACGGCAAAGAATCCGCTCGCGGCAAATTACAAGCCGACGGAACATACAAATTAGATTCACTCCGCGACGGCGACGGACTCGCCCCCGGCAACTACCAAGTCTACCTCTCCGGCTTCCAAGAAAATATTGGTACAGACAACGAACCAATTTATCAATCCGATATTGATTTGAAATACGATAATCCCGACACGTCAGGTTTATCTTGCGAAGTAAAAAAAGGCGGCAAATTCGATTTCGTTGTAGAGACGATAAAGTAACATTTTGTTGACTACAATTAGCGCAACGAAAACATAAGATAGTTTTTTTGAGAATACGGAAAGACGGAAAAGACCGAAAGCCTGATTTTCCGCGTTCAAAATATTATTGGACTTGTTCTATTACTGTTGTTATTGTCAACAGATTTTACATATTTATACAGATTAGTTTTTTAAAAATCTGTTAAATCTGCACAATCTGTTGACAAATATTTTTCAACGCGGAAAGTGCGGAAGTACGGAAAACGCTGAATAGAATTATTTTTTTTGAGATGTACGGAACAAACGAAAGATACGAAATATTACGAAATTTTGCCATCAACTCATTTCGTTTATTTTGTTTTTTTCGTATATTCCGTACATCTCAAAAAAATTTCGTTTTGTTTGAAATCAATTCATGATTTATCCGACATCACCTAGATTTAGGACTGTGCCGTATTTTTTTAGCATTCGGCGGCGTAGTGTTGCGTGTTCGGAGTTGGCTAGTCCGGGATCTTTTGTGACCATTTCGATTGCGTCGTTGCGCGCTTCAATTACGATTTCTTTGTCTCGCACCAAATCTGCTATTTTGAATGGCGGTATTCCGCTTTGTTGCGTTCCGAACAGGTCTCCCGCGCCCCTTATTTTTAAGTCTTCTTCCGCTAACTTGAATCCGTCCGAACTTGACGCGAATGCTTTTAATCTTTTTTGGGATTCGTCTGTTGTTATATTTGCAAAAACAGTGCAATAACCCGGTCTCTTGCCGCGTCCAATCCGCCCCCGTAACTGGTGCAATTGAGATAATCCAAAACGCTCCGCACTTTCTATCGTCATCAAATTCGCATTCGGAACATCAACACCAACCTCAATCACCGTCGTCGCAACCAAAACCTGAATCTCACCAGTTCTGAAATCAAACATTACCCGTTCTTTTTCTTCTGTTGACATTCTTCCATGCAAAATTCCGATGTTGAAACCAGCCAGCTCGCCTTTGGACAACTGCTCATAAACTTTATTCAAACTACTCGCGTCAAAATTTTCCGACTCCTCAACAAGCGGCACAACAACATATCCCTGCCAATGTTCTTCCCGTATTTTTCTAGCGACAAAATCCCACCATTTAGCTCTGTCCTCAACACCCGAAACATACGTTACAACCTTCTGTCTGCCGGGCGGCAACTCCTTCATTACAGACACGTCCAAATCACCAAACACCGTCATCGCAACACTGCGCGGAATCGGTGTCGCCGTCATCACCAAATAATGCGGATCAAATTTCTCACTCGACTTCAACGCCGCCCGCTGCATTACGCCAAACTTATGTTGTTCGTCAATTACCACCAACCCCAATTTTTGAAACAGAATCTCACCGACAACAATCGCCTGCGTTCCAACCACTATATTTGCAGCACCGGACGCGATTTCTTGTAATATCATTGCCCGCTCAGCAGGACGTTGTCCGCCAAGCAACGGCACTATTTTAACTTGACTCCCTTCCAAAATTCTACTCAATGTCCTCAAATGCTGCCGCGCCAAAATTTCTGTCGGTGCCATAAAAACTGCTTGATGACCATTCGCAACCGCAACCAACATCGCATAAACCGCAACAACAGTTTTACCACTGCCAACATCACCTTGCAAAAGACGGTTCATCGGGACTGCTTGAGACATATCTTGTGTTATTTCTTTGATTGCTGTTTCCTGCGATTTTGTAAGCTCGAAAGAAAAACGTCTGCGTATCCGAACGTCAAGTTTATTGTCAGATGTCAATGGAGTCGCTTTGAGTCTTACGCGATGTTGCAAGCGGCGAACGGCAAGACCGAGCTGTAAAACAAAAAGCTCCTGATAAACAAATCGACGTTTTGCACAAGCAATTGCAGTCCGATCTGTCGGGAAATGTATCGCCTTAACCGCGTCCGCTATCGGCAACAATTTATGCTCAACCAAGAAATCTTGCGGAAAAACCTCCTCCAACAACGGCGCATAATCCGGCAACATGTTACGCATTATTGTGCGGAGATGATGTTGCTTGATACCCTCAGTAAGAGGATAAATCGGCAGAAACGGCTCGGTCGTAATGTCGTCCTCCTTGTCCGAAAGATAAATAATTTCAGGGTGCATCATAACCCAAAACGGATGATCAAACTTCGGCTTGCCCGTCAACATCACACGTCTGCCAATCGCAAATTCACGCATAATAAATTGCATCTTGAACCACAACGCCTTGACGAATCCTTTGCCGCAATCAACAAACAACGACAACATTTGACCGCGCCGAGTCGATTGCGTTTGCCAAGATTCAATCACACCAACAACCGTTTGCAGCTTGCCGCTCTCAAGTTGATCAACCTCACAACGCTGCGTCAAATCAAGATAATCACGCGGAAAATTAAAAAGCAAATCATACGCACGCTTAATACCAATACGATTCAAATGCTCTGCACGCAACGTACCAACACCGCGCAAAAATTGCACCGGAGTAAAAATTTGATCGGAAAGTTCGGGACTCATTTAGACTATATTTTGTCAATGACATTTTACGTTTCAAAAAAACGATTCGTCATGGTTTATTATCTTCGGTCTCTTTGTCTGCGTGATATAATCCGTCGGTGCGTGTGACAATTCTACCTACCAGATTGTTGTTTTGAAAATTTGCGAGTATGTATGTGTTTCGTCCGTCTACGACGTGGCAAGGGATTGTTGTTTTTTGTCCGAGATATTTTGATTCGTTTGTGGTGATGTATCCTTTTTTTGATGTTGAGAAGACTCTGCTTATCGGCTGCAACGTGATGTCATGTAATCCGGCGGGCAACTCGATACGTTGAATTTGTATTTCGGCGGGCAATAAATTCCAACATCTCGTGTCGGCGGTTTCAACAGCTTGCCAAATACCGCCCGCTAATTGCATTGCAATATTGATCCATATATTTGCATCGATTGCTTCTGCCGCGCCTAGTACTGATCCTTTTTTTATTGCGCGTCGGACTATCGCGCGGGCTATAATTTGCGATTTATTAACATTGAATTGATCTTCTGCCATTTGTCCGATATTTGTGATCGTTTCGGTTGTTCCGCATGGTTTGGCATTGACTGCAACAGCAATAGACGGAACAGATTCGGCAGAGCGCACAATGACAGGAATTTTAATCGGAGAAAAATCAACAACAACATTCATCTTTGTTGTTACGTTCAAAAGAGCAGTAGTGATGATTTGAGCGTCGCGCAACACTTCGCAATTCTGTTGCAATTTGTACGGACCTGTACCAACAAGCCCAATAACATAAACGACTCCGTTACCCGACCGGCTGTGTACGCTTGAATTGACTCGCTCCAAATCAACTTTCGCCTGCACAAAATCAGGCTCCCACGCCGCCACTGTTTCATAAGCACGACGCGCTTCGTCATAGTTTTGTTGCGTCTCTTCTTGCAATAGTCCCGACAAGTATGCTCCAATCGCAACTTGTTTATAATTTTCCGCAATCGATTTTGTCAAATCAGAATTATTTTTGCTCCATTTTTTTAGTTCGCTTGTTCGTTCTTGTATGATTTTATTTTGCTTATCGTTTATTTGCAAAGCGTAAGCGCGGGCATCGGCACCCTCCTGCATAAGATTCGCAATTGCAAGAAACACACGGATTAAAACTTTTTCATAATCTTCACCCGAATACGCGCGAACAGTATCATCAGATAACAAAGAAGCCGCATCACGCAAAGTATCAACCGCCCGCTCACGCTCCAAGCGATCAAACTTGTCACGCACTTCGCGCAACAATAATTCCGCCGACTTCGGATTCCCGCTGCAAAGCTCTATAATTGCACTGTTCAATTTCAGCACATCAACTTCGCCTTTTTTGCCGGAAGTAATCGCACGATCAATTTTGGATTTCGCTTTGTCAATTTGACCTCGCTCAAAATCTGCACGAATCAAAACATGCCGCTCACCGAAACTATTGCAGCCCGCAACAAAACAAAACAATGCAAATATCAAAACCGATAAAAAAGATCGCAACAACAAAAAACGCAAAAATTTTTCGTCACGACAAAGCAAAAAAATTCTCTTCATCTCAATAATGTTATACAATAAATTTTCTGATTATTTCGGATTTTGTGGAGGGTTACATTTGACGGTAAACTTCCGATTTATCATGACATTGAAAGGCTCAAATATCATAACGTAGGGCAACGCCCTCGTTATACCACACAAGTTTTTTTGCGTTGGTGATCGTAAGGTGGGCAACCGACCGCCGGGCGGTTGCGTCGGTGTAAGCCGACAACTGGATCGCCAAGACGCACCGCCAAAACCAACACGTCCTACGTTTGGGGTGTTTTGGTTTTGCCAATGCGTTTTCCGCCCCCACTGTTTTCGGCTTGCTCCGCTCGCCGAAAACGCAACCGCCCGGCGGTCGGTTGCCTACCTTACGATTATCAACGCGTAAACCACCACATTTTGTCGGCAACAAGCTGCCGTCGCTAACGTCAAGCGAACGTTCCGGTGATTGCGCTGCGCTACATCACCGGTTATGCATAATGCCGTCGCTGCGCGACTATCGAAAAAACATATTTTAAAATGATCGTCGACGGTAGCTTGCTACCGCAACGATAAACTATCGGGAAACGCTTGCGCCGTTAATCAATAAATTGCTAACGTAAGCGGATAAATGATCGCCCGTCTCGTCGGCAACAAGCTGCCGTCGCTAACGTCAAGCGAACGCGTTCCGGTGATTGCGCTGCGCTACATCACCGGTTATGCATAATGCCATCGCTGCGCGACTATCGAAAAAACATATTTTAAAATGATCGTTAGCGACGGTAGCTTGCTACCGCAACGATAAACTATCGGGAAACGCTTGCGCCGTTAATCAATAAATGCTAACGTAAGCGGATAAATGATCACCCGTCGCGTCGGCAGCAAGCTGCCGTCGCTAACGTCAAGCGAACGCAACAAATTGCTGGAACAATTAGCGCAACGAATAATAATCCACAATCATAAACTCCCAAATCTAAACTCCCAAATCTACAATCCCCAATCTACAATCATCAATTATCTTCTATCTGATTCGTTTATGTATCCGTTGTAGTCGGATGATTTTGTTCCCGGATTTGGGGCGAACCAATTTTTGGGATTGATTCTGTCGTACATCGTTAATTTCTGTTTTTTGGTTTCTTCCGGTTTTGTGTTTTTTACTTCTTTGCGTTGATAGAATCTGTTTGCTTCCGGCAAGCTGTCAATTTTTAGCGCGCATGATAGGCATTTTTTTTGATCTGCTTGACAAAGCATCTGGACAACATCAGGGTACGTTCCGCCAATATCAACAATTGCTCTTATAATGTCATCGAGATTGTTTGAATTAACGGTTCGCATTTCGTCCAATTGATCCTCTTTTATTGCAAATTTTTTGACTATAACTTCGTCTGAGTTTTCACTGCTTCGGACAAAAATTGTTGGACCTGCGTCGAGTGCGAATGGACGAATTAGATGAATGTTGTTCCCAAACATTACGATTTCTTGTCTTTTTGTGCATGTAATATGAACCATTGGCGGTGCTGTTGGAGTTGGTTCTTTTGCGTTGTTGTTTTCCCAACTTGCCAGTTCGATAGTTGAATCTTTTACCGGAATGACTGGTACGGTGATTCCGTGATATGCGAATTGACCTCCTAATGATTCACCGCGAATAGTTCTATCTTTTGGATTTCTTTGGCAAAGAGCGCGGAATGCGCCGTAGCGGGTTTCGGCACTTGATACTTGCAAGAGTTCATGCAAAACTAACTCCGCATCAATATCACTCCGCAACAGACTCAAAGCATTGAGCGCATAGACGCGGAATGCGGGTTCAACTTTTGCGAGTCGTCCGAGTATTTTTGCGCCTGAGCCGTCGCCGAGATACGCTAAAGCAGTTGACGCGTGGAATAGCACTTCGTCGTTATTGCTTGACAGAGCTGTTTTTAGGGTATCGATTGCGGATTTGCCGCCGATGGCTTCGAGTTGGAATGATGCGTTTTGTGATTTTGACGGGATGAGCAGTTCAGATTTTAGTCGTTCGATGCGGCGTTGTTGTTGAGAAGCAGTCTCGTGGTACGCGAGTGATTCAACAATTTTAACATAACGATGAACGTCGTTGCGGTAAGTTGGAGGTATGTCAAGTACGATCATTACGTTATCTTTGGCTGTTGCCATTCCTTTTTTTTGCCCTGATGAAGTGTAGAATCGATTATTGATAACTTCTGCGATTCGCTTCGTCATCAATGCCGATTCATATTCGGCTTTCATGTTGACGAATAGGTATCTGGTTTTTTTTGATCGTGCGCCTCTTAGAATGACACCTTCTTTGAGACCGCTTGATTGTTGTGATTCTGTTGCGAGCGGATCGACGACCATGATTGCGCCTTCGGCGATTGCCAATGGTTCACCTTTGACTACACTCCCTTCGATTGTGCGTATATCTTGCAGAGTTGCGGAGATCAATATTCCGTTGCGCAAACTCTTCACGCCGCTATCAGCCGGTGCGGAAACATGTATATCAAATAATTCATTTTCACGAATTCCCGGACGCATTGTGCCTTTGATATTCACCACAGCGGTAGACGGATCCGCTAGTAAACTGCCAATATCATTGATACCGATTTTCCTCATTTCGTCGTACATCATTGATCGTTCGATGGAGTTTACATCGTCGTAACCCGTACCGGCAAGATTTTGAACAAGCCCAACCCCGCGAACAACCACGTCATTCAAATTGTTCACAGTCGCATAGTCACCAACACACAAAATACGACCATTTGAAATATCATCTTGCACCGCATTCGGCAAAAGCGTCGTGTTCTTCTTTGGCATCTGCCGCCAAGGCGCACAGCCAAAAATAATAAAAAAGAAAAAACAAAACAACAAAAACGAAAAACGAAATTTGTCGCTCTTAAAATAAATGCTTCCCATAATTTTTTATCTGAATTTACAATGAACTATTTTACACCGCTTGCGATTGATCATTACAAGCTAGGAACGGTTGAAACTTCGGACTACCGAATAAATATCACATTGACAAAACAACTTTAATAACAATCGCCGCAACAAATACAAAACTTACAACCAACACACAATTTCAACAAACACGGCTCGTCAGGTGTGGAGATTACAAATTTTATAAAAACAGGTCAAGAGCAATTTTTCCAATCAAATAACGCACAACAGATTTTTGAACGCTCTTTTATAATTTTTTGCGTTGATGTGCCAACATAAAAATATGAAAGAGTCTATAAAAACGGAGAGTTGTAGAAAAATTATTACGTTTAAGATTGGAATCATTACGTTCTTCGTGCCTTTTTGCGCAACAATATTTTTATATCGTAAAAACTTTAATAAGATTCAAGTGAGAGCGAAGTTGACCGCTTCGCCGGATTCGATATACTTTGCTGCGGTTTCGTTTTTTTGTGGACAATTCGAAGACATAAAAGAGTCAATTATTTTACAACTCCTAACAAATGCAATTTTACCAATTTCGTCAAACGACCCTTTCAAACGGACTCAAAGTTATTGCAGAAATCAATGACAATGCTTATTCCGCGTCTGTTGGTTTTTTTGTTAAGACCGGTTCGCGTAATGAGTCTGATTCTATTTTGGGTGCAAGTCATTTTCTTGAGCATATAATTTTCAAAGGGTCTGAATCGCTTTCGGCTATTGATGTGAATCGTCGGCTTGATGAGCTTGGGGCTGATGGGAATGCTTACACAAATAACGAGCAAACGGTATTTCATATTTCGCTTTTACCTGAGTTTGTCGAGGATGCGGTTATGCTTTTTGGCGATATATTGCGACCGGCGTTTCGGGAAAATGATTTTGAAACGGAGAAACAAGTCATACTCGAAGAAATCCAAATGTACAACGACCAACCGCCATTCGGCGCAGATAACACAATACGAAAAATCTTCTTCGGAAACCATCCTTTGGGCAACAACATTCTCGGAACAAAAGAGACCGTCACAAATCTCACCATCAGTCAATTACGCAATTACCACAATACACATTACACACCCGACAATATTATATTGCTCGGAACCGGTCGAATTGATTTTGATGTTTTTTGTGAATGTGCAAGAAAAGTATGCGGTCAATGGCAACCAATACACTCCTCAACTCAATCAACTTTTTGCCCAAATAACATTGCCAAACATCACCGCGTTCACGGCACTTCCGGATTTTATAGATTGCAAAAAGAATCTGCCTCACAACAATACACAATGATATTTTCCGATTCGCCTTGCGGCATGGATGCGGCGAATACGGCGGCATCTCTTTTGACGGATATTATTGGGGACGCGTCAGGCAGCAGACTTTATTGGGAACTTGTTGACAATGGAATTGCGGATACCGCGTGCATGTCAACGTATGAATATTCCGACAACGGTTTCTTTGGTACTGTGTTGGTCAATGAACCGGATGAATTACAGAAAGTATTGCGCACAACAAAAAAAATATTCGAACAAGTAATGAAAAACGGCATAACACAAGACGAACTAGAAAGAGCAAAAAATAAAGCCCTGTCCGCAACAATCATGGATAACGAAAGACCAGAAGGACGACTATTCACAATCGGTGACGAACTAGCAATATCAGGAATATACAGAACCCTAAAACAAGAAATCGAACTAATAAAAAACATCACAATAAACGACATCCACAACGTACTAAAAATCTACCCGCTAAACAAAAACCTAACACTAACAATAGGTCCAAACCCGTAAAAAAAACCAAAATACACACAACATAAATCCAGCTCTTTTGAGAATAAAAAACAAACGAAATAAACCAAATAAACAAAATTTTACCATCAACTCATTTCGTCGATTTCGTATTTTTCGTCTGTCTCTTATCTCAAAAAAATTAAAAATTGGTCAGTAAAAAAGTTGTGCGGCATAATGAGGTCGGTTGCTTATTGTGGGTAAGTTTTACGGATAACGATTTAAAAAAACACGCCGTCTTGTCGGCAACATACCAACAAAACGGCGAGCTTAAACGATGACGTAAACGCAAAGTAATAAAACCTGTCGTCGGCATTTTGAATTATCGGACAAGGTCTTTTTTGAATTCGCTCAACGATTTGCAAGTCAGCGCAGACTGAATCAACGAATCAAGCGCAATCACATCCGAATACGACTCAACACTCTCACGAATTTCACTCGTAACCTCCCTCTTAAAACGAGTCGAAAGACAAGTTAATACCATATCTTTCTTAACCTGTAATTTAGTACGTTCTTCACCGATTCTTATACCGAGTTCTTTACCGAGTTTTTTGCCGCGTCGTTCTCCTCGTTTTTCTCCTCGTTTTTCGCCGATTTTTACGGCTCCGTCTAAAAGGCTAACCATTTTTTTTACCTCCTTTGGGTCATTATTGGTTATTTTTACACAATGTCTCTCAATATCTGTACGCAATCTGATTACGTCTTCTTCGTTGATTTCTTCTTTTGCGATGTTGGATATGATGAATGTTATGAATCTGCGTGAAATATCTTTTGATCTTGGGTCGTCGGTGTCCTCTTGAAGGATTTCAAGAATATGCCCGTAGTTTTGGGCAAGTGCACCTTCGGATGTGTAGCGGAATGACCACTTCAAAGCCCGAACCGCCGGAACACCGCGATTAAGCTCTTCCTCACTCAAATCACCAACATCAATAAATATCGTCACAACATGCAATATATTCTTATCGTATCCCGTCGGAATGTCAATAAACTCCACAAGCCTCTTATACCGCCATTTTCGCTTGCCATTGTAGAAGATTATGACAATCGGATACGGAAATTTTACTTCATCCCACACAATCTTAAACCTGATATTTTTAACATTCGGATCGTCCTTGTGTTTCTCCTCAAATTCTTGTTTAGCTCGTGCTGCGTAATCATCCAGATATTTACGGAAATTGCGGAGAACCGATTCTTGTGCGCGAAGACACATGTCATGGTCGGGCGTAGATTGATGCTCACAAATGAATGAAACATTCATCAATCTGTCGCTTGAATGTTCGGATGTCGGTTTGCATTTGGTGCGGAAGAGCAAGTCTGAAATCTGCTCTTTCAAGTCTGCGTTGATGTCCGATGGCGAACAACGTTCCATTTGAGAAAAGTCGAGTTGACAGGTGTATTTCTCGTCAACATGACACTCAAAAAGACTGGCAGCATAATCGACATAGCAGACCACTCCCCGAAAAAGCAAGTCAAACGTATGATTCACCTCGTCCACCCCAATATCGATCAACTTGATTATGCTGTCCCCCTTTTTACCACTAATCACAACCGCAACTTTTGTCTTTTGCATTTTTAATGTTCCTTTATGGCAATTTTATTTTGTTACGCCATCATAAATTTTACATGATTCAATTATCGTCACATGCGACCGTCAAAGGACAGCCCCAATTGCAGGTTGGTTTGGACTACTTGAGAACGAGCGGCTTGACCAACTTCATTTTGCAGGTATGGTAATCTGTAATTGTCAGATTGTAAACAGAGGCGGATTGGTTACGCTTGTAATACACTTCTTACACTTGAAAATTCTCTTTCACAATCGCATCGTCATGATTTATGGGTAGAGTGCAAGCGAAACAAGCCCACTTATGTGCAGGCGAAATGTCATTAGGCGAGCTATATTGGCTTGCATTTATTGTTGCGCTAATGTTGTGTTTTTTGTGTTTTGATGTTACTTTTTGTTGATCTTTTATCTCAAAAAATAACACACAAAATTTTATTACTTGCAACAAGAGCGGCGGTCTATATTTTCCTCTGTCGGTTTAAGATTCCAATTTGTGATATTCCATTGGGAGTTTTCTTTTGTGAGGATGCAGATTCCTGCGGTAGTGACTTTGAGGTTGTTTTCTTTTAGGAATTTGTCGAGGCTGTGTTGGGGCAAGATATTTGGAGCGAATCGAATTATGCCGTTTGAAGAGACAACTAAAACCGTTTCGCCGTCGTTTATTTTCGTTACAAAATCCCGCCAGTCCGAAATAATTTTCGACGTGTCAACATTCCAGCCAAACGGCGGTATGGCATTTTTATTCCATTTATCCATCTCTTCCTTGCCGCGTTGTAGTATTGATTCTTTGGGGGCGTTTTTTCCGAGATGGTATTGACCTAATCGTGTTATTACGCTTGTTTCTGTTTTGCCTTCATCCAATCCGTAATCAATTTCAGAGAAGATTTGGTCAAGTTGAATTGAGATGTCTAATCCCAGTTCGTCTATTATCAATTGTGCTGTTTGAGTTGTTCGCAAAAGCGGCGCGGCAAAAACACGATCAGGAAAAAGATTTCGCGACTTCAGAATACGACCGGCTAGTCTGCTGCGTTCTTCCTCAACAAGCGGAATATCCGTCCGAAAACCAACCCTGACAGATTCCTCGTCAGGCTTAAACGTATTACCATGCCGAACAATTATAAGCGTTTTCATCTCTTCATACCTTCCATTTAGGGATTTTCATCGCAAAGATCACAATTGTTTTCGCAAAGATGCGTAAAGAAATTTTAGCGAATTTTGTTCATCTTTTGCGTTCTTTGCGGTAAAATTTGTGTCACTTTTGCGGTTAAGAAATTTACCGTTTGTTGTTTATATTTCAGAAGTGGGATTAGATATTGTTCAAAATTCGTACCGTCAAGTTGGCAAGAGTCTTTTTGGGCAACTGCCAACCTGACGATTCGAATTTAACTCGCTGTGAAACTCAATTTGTCTGCAAACTACAAACTACAAGCTACAAATTACAGACTTGCAAGTTTCTCGATCAAATCGACAGATCGGCAACTGTAGCCCCATTCGTTGTCGTACCATGACAAAATTTTAACGAGATTATCGCCGACAACTCTTGTCCATTCCGGTACAAAAATTGAGCTGTGTGAGTCGCCGATGATGTCGGTTGATACGATTGGGTCTTCGTTGTATGCGAGTATACCTTTCATTCTTCCGTTTGCGGCTTCTTTTATTGCTGCGTTGACGGCATCGACGGTAACGTTCTTGTCCGTTTGCACGACCAAATCGACGCAACTTCCGGTCGGACTCGGCACCCTCAACGAATAACCGGTCAACTTCCCTTTGACTGCAGGAATTACTTCACCGACAGCTTCGGCGGCACCTGTTGTTGTCGGGATAATATTCAAAGCGGCAGCACGTCCGCGATAGATATTTTTGTACGGAATATCGAGAACAACTTGATCATTCGTATACGAATGTATTGTTGTCATGAAGCCTTTGACAATTCCGAATGTTTCGTGCAAAACTTTCGCGACAGGCGCAAGACAATTCGTCGTACAACTCGCATTGGAAATAGTTTTCAAAGAAGCGTTCAACTTGTCATCGTTCACTCCGCATACGCAAGTCAAATCGGCACCTTTTGCAGGCGCGCTGATTACGACTTTTTTTGCCCCAGCGTCAAGATGCGAATCAAAACCAGCTTTGTCGCCATCTTTTTTAGCTGTAAAACGACCCGTACTTTCAAGGACTATACCGGCACCAATTTCGCCCCAAGGCAACTTCGCCGGATCCTTCTCTGCATAGATACGGATTTTCTGATTGTTGACGATAACATGCTGATCATCATGCGATACATCAGCTTTAAGTCGACGGTGAGTACTGTCATACTTCAACAACGTCGCAAGCGTCTTCGTGTCGGTAAGATCATTTATACCAACAACATCAAATTTGCCCGGTGTCTCAAGCATACGACGAAAAACGAGACGACCGATACGACCAAAACCATTGATTCCTACTTTAATAGCCATTAGGAACTTCTCCTGTTTGTTTGTGGGTGATTGTTAAATACGTTCATTTGTGAATAGTTGGGATGAACAGTTACGTCAATTCGGACAACATACTCTTGACCAACACGGACAAAATTTTTACGCCGCCGAAATATTCCGTCTTGACAAAATACCACCGATACAAAATCGCCAAAACAGATTTCCCAAAAATCCAACAACAGCAAAAACGAACTCCGCCTAAAAATTAAGCCAAAATCCGCTTCCGGCACAATCAAAATATACGCTCCCTTTTGCGATTCGTGCAACTCAAAAGGAGGCGTGATTCTATACCTTTCCAACAAACCTGCAAGCGGGGGGAGATATACCTCGTTATACCACACATCCTTTTAGGATTCGTTTTTTTGAGATACGAAACAATCAAAATATGCGAAACATAACGAAATAATTTTTTTAACACGAAACACGCTAAAAAACGAAATTCGCGAAAATGATTTTTCTGTGTTTATTAAAATTTTTAGTGTTTATTAAAGTTTAGCGTGTTTCGTATTTTCGTGTATTTCGCGTTAAAAATAGTTACATTTCGTTTATTTTGTTTCGGCGATGATTGCGATTTGTATGTTGTTTATGTTTTTGTTTTGGCGTTTTATGTCTATACGTGTGCCAAAATGACGCGTTTTGGAAACCGCCAACTTCGCATCTACCGGCTCAACCACAAACGCCTCCACCACCGGCAATTTGTCAAACACAGGATAAAACGGAACATGAATAGTCGCCGTCAACTGATCATCAGAAAACTTGACAAGAAACAAACCCTCAAGACGCTCCCCGCCTGAATTTGTCCGATTACGCGCGATACGTTGCGTCTCACCACCACACAACTCCACAAGAAAATCATCACGCCAACCCCCCGCCGCCGAAACCGAAACCAACCCGCCGCCAAAATATCTTTGAACCAAATTTGCAAATAACCTCCGAAATAAAAACCACCAAAATAACTCTAAAACCAAAACCATCAACACACAAACCAAAAAACCAACAACACGAAATTGTAAACCAAATATTATCGCTGCCCACCAATTCCTTGCCGCAAACGAACTCCAACCCTCAAACCACCGAAACAAATGCAACACCAAAAAAATAAACAATAAAAATAAAACAGAAATAAAAATTACAAAATTACCCTCCGCCAAATAACCATCAACCTGAACCACACCCAAACCAACCACCACCCGACTACAAAACAACACAACCACAACAAACCAAAACAAAAATTGAAACACCCAAAAAAATAACACACACATCGCTCTAACAAAAAAATACATAACTCAATAAAAATCAACAAAAATAATACCAAACACACACACCATAAAGTCAACTTAAATCCCCCACATTCTTAATCAAAAACAAATAAAATACAAGACCCGAATAATTTGAAACATAATATATCAGCGAAATATCCGCTTTAAAACAACCTCACTTCCACCTAATAATTTTCTTAACAAAAACAAACTCAGTTGCCAGTGAGTTACCCTTGTTATACCAAACAAGTTTTTTTTTGCGTTGGTGATCGTAAGGTGGGCAACCGACTGCCAGGCGGTTGCGTCGGCGTACTCGCCGACTGTGGGTGCGGAACACGCATCAGCAAAACTAAAACCCCCAAAACGTAGGGCGTTTTGGTTAACCACCACGATTTGGCGATCCGCTGTTTTCGGCTTGGCTTCGCTCGCCGAAAACGCAACCGCCCGGCGGTCGGTTGCCCACCTTACGATCACCAACGCAAAAAAAACTTGTGTGGTATAACGAGGTGTCCCGCCCGCCTCTGTGTGTAATTCGTAATTCGGAATGCGGAATTAGGAATTAGGAGCAGTATCTTTAATTCCGAATTCCGCACTCATAATTACTCCAACACGTCTTGGCGTTCCTTCCAAACTTGTTCGGTTTCCTAATGC
>JAISQS010000335.1 GCA_031274045.1 Planctomycetaceae bacterium
TTAAAAATAAATTAAAGAAAATTATACTTTTTGCGATTGATAATTCTTTTTTTTAAATGTCATCGTGAAAATTTGTATAACCAATATTGAGTCTCAACCAATCCGCAACTGGTTATCGATTTCCTCTCCCTTAGTAACACAATGTTCCCCCCAATCCGCGCCCTTATCCCCTTATTAAAACATTGTGAATAAGGGGATAAGGGCGCGTGGCTGGGGTAGCTTTGTTGTTATTAAGGGTGGGGAAATTTGTACCAGTTGCGAGTCGTTTGTGACTCAATATCCGTAGTTCAAATCGGTAACAAAATCATATTTGTTACGATTGCGAAAGGGAATTTTCAAGTGTAAAAAGTATAAACACAATTTTAATAAACACAATTTTTAAAATCACTTTCGCGAATTTCGTTTTTTAGCGTGTTTCGCGTTAAAAAAAATTATTTCGTTATGTTTTGTATTTTTCGTTTATTTCGTATTCTCAAAAAAAAGCATCTTAAAAGATGTGTGGTATAACAAGGGGCAAGCCTCGCTCCTACAACGTTTAGGCGGTTTGGTATACCAATACGTTTTCGACACAACAGGGTATATTTTGCCAACAGATTTTGCAGATTTGACAGATTTTAATAAAAACCAATCTGCAAAATCTGTAAAATCTGTTGACAAATAATAACGACAAGTCAGCGCGTTTTTATTTTATCTGATGTTATTTGATGTTGCGCGGGTGGCGGTTTGTATTGAGCGGTCGGCGTTTCGGCGTAGGTTGCTGTCGGGGCAAAGATTTATTAACTCCTGAAACGCCAACAATGCCCGCGAGTAATCGCCCTTTTGCAACGCAATCTCTCCGCTCAAATACAACACTCTGTCCAAAACCGCATAATCAGGCGGATGCTGTAACGCCTTTTGCAAGTACACTTCTGATTGTGCGTAATTTTTCTTTTTGTACTCCTCGTATGCAAGAGACCACGCCGCGTGCGACCAATATTGACCGGCTTGATAGTTCCTGTAAATTCGCAGCAGATATGTTACGCCTTTGCGACCATTGCCGTTTTCAATGTCGTCCATCGCGACATAATACAACGCCCCATCGATTTCTTTGTAGTTTGGAAATTCATCAATCAAAACTTGAAAATACTCCACTGACTTCATTGAATCGCCGGACATTTCGTAATACAAACCGAGATTCCAAAGAGCATCTTTATATTGAGTCGAAGTTACAAATTCCGACTTTATCCGCTCAAGCATCTTCACCCCTTCGCGTTCATTGCCCATCGACAACAACGCCCGTCCACGCAACAACAACGCCGCCGACAAAACCTCCGCCGCCAAATCAGACCGCATCAACTCTCCCAATTTCGACTCAACTTGTTCATAACGTTTCGCGTTGAAAAGTGAGTTACATTCTTTTATTATTCTTTGTTGTTCGGATTCGGAGATTGTTTTTGCGAATGCGGTTTCGGTGTTGAAGTTGTTGGAGTTATTTTTGCGAATGATTTCGTTTAGTTGTGTTTGTGTTTCGCGCCAGACTGTTTGTTGTGTGTTGTTTGATGAGGAGAGTTTATTTGCAAATGCCGTCAAGATCGCTGCCGCTTTTTCAGTCTCGCCCAAATTTCCCCTTGCCAAAACGAGCATTGAGCAAGCCTTCGCAAAAGTCGCGGCATCAAGCGTTCCCTGTGTTCCGTCGCCGTTGTAGTTTATGGTTACGCTTTTTGATTGGGCAAAATATTTTGTGTTTAGAATTTGGTCGAGTTGAGCAGCCGCGTTGCCCCAAGCCCGCTTTCCAAATTCATCAAACGCAACCCAAAAACGCTCAAGATCACTACCGGTTGTAACAGGCGGCTTTGTAACAGCCGAACCGGAATACGACGATCCCGAATGCGACGACAACGATTGCGATAACGATGACAACGACGGCGGCGAATCTTGCCATGACGCGGTTGTGTTTCTGTTGTATTGGCTTCCGTTCCAACTTTCTGCTGCTCTGTTGTTGGTGGTGTTTGTGCTGTTGTTTGTGCGGTTGTTGGACAAGTTATTATTCAAATTGGAGGGGGAGATTTGACCTCTGTTGCCGTGTGAGCGTCCGGCGGAAGCGGACGGATTCCATTGACCCGCAGCACTGGTATTCAACGCCGCCAAAGTATCGTTATTGTTTGTGTCGGTTTTAGCGGTGTAAATTTTTTGCAAGCGTTGCGAAGTGTCGTTCACAATTTTTGTCCAATCCGATTGATTCGTGTTTGCGACGTTCCCGTTCATTTCGTTTAGTATTGCGTTTGCTCTGTTTTTGTCGTTTAGTTGGGCGTATGAGAGGGCGAGAAACGCGCAGGCGTATAGAAAAACTTCGTCGCTCATATTCTGCTTATCGGTGCGGGCAATAGTTGTCGTGTACCCGAACGCGACGGAGAGATTTGTGTTGTTATTGCCGGCGGCGGAGTATTGATTTTGATTGGAATATCGCGGCAAGAGAACCGGTTCGAGGAGATTTATGGTTGCTTGCCAATTCTTTTTGAAATATTGCAATGAGGCTTTCAAAAAAGTGATTTCGTCAAAATGCTGCGGCGCATCGGTACGGCGTTCGGTCAACTGCAACAACGCCTCCGCCTCGTCCGTCCGCTTCAAACGAATAAGCAGACGTGCCTTCATCAAATTATCCTCAACAGACGGATTAACAATCAACGAAATTATCTGCAACGCCTTCTCGTTGTCCTTGATGTCAACATAACAACGTGTGAGGACGCGTTGTACTTCGGGGACAAGAGTTGAGTTTTGCCAGCGTGACAGGAAGGATGTGAGTAAGGCAATCGCGTCGGTGATTTTGTTTCGTTCGTAGAGTGCGACACCGTATTGGTATGTTGTCAATTCGACGGTGTTTTGGTCGGTGCTTCGCAGGAGTTCGTTGAATATTGTGTCTGATTCGGTGATTTTTCCGAGTTGATTTTTTGCGCTGGCGAGACCGATTCGGCATTCGAGTTGTCGGTCGCCGTTTGGGAATAGGCGAATGCTTTCGTTGAAATAATGTTCAGCGGCTTCCGGCTGATTGTTATTCATCTCAATATAACCAAGATAGTAAAGAGCATATTGCAAGTAAGAATCAAATGGGAACTTTTTGACAAACGTCATCAACAAAGGCAACGCCGAAACATAATCGCCTTTCGTGTAATACGCCTCTCCGATACGAAACAAGACAGAACGTGTGAGCGGATTCTCGTCGCCGAGATTTGTCAGTTGGGAGTACAGGTTGATTGCGGAATCGTATTTTTTGAGATAAAGAAACGAATCCGCAAGAAAGAATTTCGCCTCATTTGCCAAAGAATGCGTAGGATAAATACGCAAAAAATCTTCAAGCGCAACGCGGGCTTGTTCGTATTTTTGTTGGTTGTAGAGTTGTTTGGCGGAGTTTAAGCTGTCGGAAACAGCGTCCGCAAACGACACTGTACCGGAAAAAAATATTGCCAAAAAAATAAATAAACTTGCCAACAAAAAATTCTTTTGACATAAACATACCGGAACTGGTAACCGATTCAATTTTCTTTTTTCGTAAATCATTTTATACAAAATGTATTATTGGGGATTTGTTGACGTTGGGGGGTCGAAACGTGATTTTTGACAATAAAAAAATATCTACCTTACCTTTTTTAGCACGCAGATAACGCAGATTTTAAGGATATTCGCAGATAAAGAAGAAAGGAACAGACATTTATAAAAAATCTGTGCAAATCCTGATAATCTGCGTTATCAGCGTGCTAAAAAAAACTAATCTGTAAAATCTGTTGACAATATTCTTCCGATAACTTCCTGTGAATTATTCCTTCGAATAAAATTACGCAATGGAAATTAGAGAACTTGGTATTATGGTGCGGTGTTCGATTTGGATTATCGATTCTGCGGCATCTAATGCACTCCGCAAAACAGACCGTGCGGGAGTATACAAATTTTTCAAATTTCAACCAAGAGGAATTTTTCAATTTTTTTTGGAAAACGGAACACCAAAAAACTCAGACGCGATCAAGTTGATCAAGGTAGGCAACCGACCGCCGGGCGGTTGCGTTTTCGGCGAGCGAAGCAAGACGAAAACAGTGGGGCGGAACACGCATCGGTAAAACCAAAACGTGTTGGCACGATCAAGGTAGACAACCGACCGCTGGGCGGTTGTGTTTTCGGCGAGCGAAGCAAGCCGAAAACAGTGGGGCGGAACACGCATCGGTAAAACCAAAACGCCCAAAACATAGAACGTGTTGGTTTTGCCGATGCGGTTTCCGCCCCAGTTGTCGGCTTACGCCGACGTGACCGACCGGCAGTCGGTTACCTACCTTACGTTACCTTGTAACGTTTTTCGACCACAGCGGCGATAACAGACAATTGGGTGATTTGCGTTTATCTGGAAGAAAAAAAACGCGGGTTGCCAATGCAAAAAGCATCAGGCAACCCGCACAACTCTTTCAGTCAACTCGTCTCATACCCAACTTTTACTCTACCACAACATCCACCCCGATTGCAATTTTAGTGTTAATTTTAATCTTGGTTTTTGTTGTCAATATTGCAAAATTGATTAGAGAGCAATCGCCGAAACCGGACACCCATCAACACACGCTCCACAATCCTGACAAGTTCCAGTATCAACTTTCGCTTTATTGTCTGATGTTGAGATCGTAATCGCCTCGAACGGGCAACAAGATACGCATGAACCACATGCAGTACACTCTTTCTGATCAATTTGTGCTGTCATTGTAATTTGCTCCTTTGGGTTTGGGGTTAAAAAATGTAGGGTTTGAATGCGATTTGCACTTAAATTCCTGCTCTCAAATAAGTGCCAACCACAACACAAGCATCAACCGCGCCCAAATCCACCAAACCAAAAAAAAAGCCCAATAAACCCGAACACGGTCAAAACTCCACGTAATAATAACCCATCATCGGCATTTTGCAATAGGACTTTTCGACTTTCTTCAAACTTTTTTAGAGATCAATTTTTTTTGAAAATACGAAATAAACCAAATTTTGCTATCACATATTTCAGTCCGCTAACAACAGCGTAACCACCCGGCGGTCGGTTGCACACCTTACGTTGGCAATATTTTTGGCGTTCCGTTCAAACTTTTTTGGTTCTATTACACACAGAGGCGGGCGGGACGCCTCGTTATACCACACAAGTCATAAACGTATTCGCGTGTTTGTTTTGGAGCGGAACAACACCGGAGGTGTTGAATTTTGATAACCCCGTGCAAGCGGAGCGCA
>JAISQS010000338.1 GCA_031274045.1 Planctomycetaceae bacterium
AAAGGCGAATGCGGTTTGGCGGATTATCAAGTTCGCAATTGGCGAGGTTGGCATCATCATGTTGCGCTTTCGATGTTGTGCTTATGGTTCTTGACGGAGGAGTTGATGTATCAAAAAAAAACTTCATCAATCACACTATTCAACAAGTGAGCGAGTGCTTGACTAACATGCTAGTCAACGAACGATTGCAAACTTGTACACAAGACGAATACGCCAGCTACCGCTCAACACAATGGATTTATCGTACGAAAATAGCACGCGAAATCGCACAAAAAAACCAAAATTCACAAAATAAATAACTAACACACAATAAGTTAAAAAAATTTAATACAGTAGAACTATAAACCTTTCTTTGTTATCGCCGTCCAAACAATGTCGGTTTAGGGCGGTTCCCCTCTGGTGATACCTCGCCAGCAAAAGCTGCAAAGAAACTATCTTTTTTGAGTTCGCTACAACTATAACTCACGTCCTCGCTGTCGGCTCGCACAATTGTAATGATCCAAGTTGGCGAGCCGTCTTCTAACTGTTCTGCCCTGATTTCCTTTATGGTATTAAGCTGGCAACATCGCTCGATTATGCGTCCGTAAAAGGCTTGCACATAAAGCGCGTCGCCCCGCCGTCTAACATCCCACACAACCGGCAAGCCAACTGTTGTAAGCGATGACTTAACTGCTTTTTTAGCCATTATTTACCTCCAATACCTTTCATTTTTTATAACACACCACACTACAAACCTCATATCAGACACCTTACCAGCATAGAAGTCACATTGATTAACATTAGAACACGCGTTAAAGAGTTCGTCTACGAACCCCTCCCAAGTAATAACTGTATAGTACGCCTCATACCACTCGCGCAGACTTGCACTGCGCAACATGTGGCTTTTATCGTCAACCTGTAACAAAGTACCCTCATACATCCCATGCAAGGCATCAACCTTTTCCGGCACCAGCACAAACTGATAATGCGTACCCGTCCAGTATCCTTCGCTCGTCATCATATCTTGTAAACGATCCGCCTTCTCTGCGGCAAGCCGATTCCGCTTGTCCAAATCTACTTCCATTTATTAGCCCTCTTTACTGTTTTTTTTGATAGGCTGCTTCTCTTTTGTGCATCTCATCCTTCATTGCCAACTCTAACCGTTTTACCTTAGTCTGAACCTCGCAACCTGTTATGGTTGCTATGTTCTAAACGCTTCGCAGGGATTCGTAACCGCCTCCCTCCGCGTCCGCTTTTTGAAAGCACTGTTGACACCCAATGCTTTGATCCTTGATTATGTAGACAGCTTTGGTTATCAGCCGCCTTCAATATAAGTATACATTTCAATCGGCAAAAATTCACGAAAAAACAAAAATATTCTTGCATGGAACGACTTGCATATCGAACGACGTGTATTACAAAATCTAAAATCTGTATGTATATTTCCCTTACAAGGGCTTCTTTCCGTAAAAAGCGGCAACACAGGCTTTGTGAACAATATTCTGCGACCGTAAATACCTTACGTCCCGTATTCAGGATAATTACCAGATGCTCTGGTTTTCCGATTACGGGCTTGAAAGCAAGCAGTACAATGTCCCTATTGACTTAATTGTAAAAATTACCTATGATTCCCCCGATTTTTTGTTTATAACCGTTCAAACAGGGAGAAAACAATGGCAACTGCAACGCAGATTAAGTCGTTGATTAAGTCGCATTACGAATCAGATAACGATACTTTTCTGACAGCGGCTTTGCAAGTGGCGGCTCACGAAGCCCGTCAGGGACATTCTGCGCTTGCACAGGATATACGGTCTTTAATAGAACGTTCACGTCGAGAAGCAAAACCGTTGACGAATCCCTTTGCATCCGATGAAGATGGGCTTTTCCTCGCTGTTGAACCGAAGTATTGCCTATCGGAATTGATTGTTCCAAAAGAGTTACACGACCGGCTGGAACGGATACTCGTTGAGTATCGTCAAAAAGACAAACTAGAACGGCACGGCTTGCGGCATCGGCGGCGGATTCTTTTGGCGGGGCCGTCTGGTACTGGCAAGACGATGACCGCTGACGTGATTGCCCATGACCTGCGATTGCCGCTTTATGTAGTTTTAATGGAACGTATTGTAACGAAATATATGGGCGAAACGAGCGCAAAGTTGCGGATGGTCTTTGATAAAATCCGTGATAAGCGAGGCGTGTATCTGTTCGATGAGTTTGACGCGATTGGAGCGGAACGGAGTTTAGGAAACGATGTCGGTGAAATGCGGCGGGTGTTGAACTCATTCCTGCAATTCGTTGAACAAGACCCATCGGATAGTATTCTCGTCGCGGCAACGAACAACCTGTCGCTTTTAGACCAAGCGTTGTTCCGCCGTTTTGACGATGTTTTGTATTACCGCCTTCCAGATAAGCAAGAAGTTAAGCACTTAATCGAGAATTCGCTGGGTAGGTTTCGCTGCAATCTTGACGTTTCCGACTTGTCTTCAGCAATGGAAGGTTTGAGTCACGCCGAAATTGTTCTTGCGTGTATGGACGCAAAAAAAGAAGCGATATTAACTGATTCTAAAGAAGTTGATTGTACATTGCTTGAAAAAACGTTACGGGATAGACACACCATTTTTCGTCCGAATTCACAGAAAGAACAAACCGAATTTGCGTAATGTCCACTGATTTTTACGAACATTTATTTCCTGACACGTCGGTATTTGGGAAAACAGAAAAATACAATGCCCCTCGTGGACGCGGACGCGATTTGCCGGAGCGTGATAGGATTACGCACGCAAACCGTTTATTAGCAGAATTACAAGAGGTTCAACGAATTGCATATCGAACGACGGGTATTACAGAAGTATTTTGTATTTTTGGAAAAAATTTATTGATACTGACTGATCTCGTGATAAGATTACAACCGTGTCGTGATCATAGCGAGTCACGTGAATCAAGACGATTGAAATATTTGAAAAAACCAAATAGAACAATGATAAAAGAATTGTGCAGGCTAAATGCCGCTTGTACAACCGCGCCAAGTCAATTCGATCACATCAAAAAATTTATTTCCTTTGATTGCGGTTTATGACAACGATATATCCGAAAGATTCTGCCACAAGAATAGCTCTCAAAAAATGAGAGCTATTCTTGCTCTAGCCGCTTTCTATCGGCTTCGTATTTATCGGCAAGTTCATCCCTCAACCCGCTACAAAACAGATACAACAACTGCTCTGTCTGTGTCAATTCTTGCGTACTAATCCAAAATTCGGAATCAGTTTGACTTTTCAGCAACTTGACCGCCTCATCAAGATTGCCGTACAAATGGCGTTTTTTTATAAGGTTTAACCGTGATGCAATTTGCCAGTCAATCTCTTTTTGGTTCTTGCCTTTTATAGGAGTTGCCTCGTTCAGTCCAGCGTAATACTCCTCAAACGTTGCAAACTTATGAGCCGCCACAACACCAGCTTGTTTGGACTCAATAAACTTATCGAGATGTTTCATTCGTTTATCTCGCAGCTCCATTGCCCACTCAATCTGCTTGGGCGTACCTGTAAGTTCCGGCAATCCGTTTTCCTTCGCAGTACGCAACATCTCTTCAAGCCGCTCAACCCGTTCCTTCTCTTCACACGCAGGACAAATATACTGGTAAAACGATTTTGCCCACGATACATAAGAATCTGCGGCATCACGGTTGCGGCAGATTTTCTGTATTCGGGTAGACTTACCACAACTACACTTTACTACAACACTTGCTTTTGCCATTCTATTTATCTCTGTTTTCTGAGGCTTCGGATTTGTTTATGTAACTAATTCACTGCACCACCATCACTCTGTCGTGGATGGACGGGAATCTTGGGAATAGTTTATTTACAGCGTCTATTTCAGGTAGTTCAATCAATTGAGCTTCATCGAAAAACTTGTCATCCGCCGTACAGCCCCCTTTGGATTCTCCAATAAAAATAATCCACGAAGGATCAGTCACACCACCCTCTCGCCTTACCCTTCGCCACTCCATCGCAGCCACAGATGCCGCATCCTCATCATAAGGAGCCCACGACATCAAAAGTATGTCCGATTTAAGCGCGTACTTGTGAATTGCCGCTACACAATTTACAGCCTCAATATGCGTCCAACAACGATCAAACGACTCAATATGTCTGTCAGTTGCCCTGACCTGTACTCCGTGATCTTGCAACGCCCGCTCAAGCATCCCAAAACCAGACATCACAGACAACACAACCCGATCACCAATCCAATCAGCTAACTTCTTTGTCCAAGTCACATCCACCAAACACCAACCGCCCGTCACCGTCCACTCATGCCGCACTCGCTGCACCTTTATAATATTGTCAAAATCCAACGCAGCAGGCACAGCTATTTTTTGCGGGATTATCTTCTGTTTTATCAGCGGCAACAACTCATAAGGCATACCGCTACGTAATATTTCTTCACCCATAACATCATTATCTTGTCAAATTGACATAAACCGCGCAACCTGTTAAGATTGCTATGTTCTAAACGCATCATCAGGATTCGCAACCTCCTCCCTCCGCGCTCGTATAGCATTGTTGACACCCAATGCTTTTAATCTCTTTTTCATGTAAACGGCTTTGGTTATCAGCCGTCCATTATAGTATATAAATTATCGCGTACTTCCGAATCACCGCCAATAACACATCCCAATTTCGATTATACTTTTTCATAATTTTCGTCTCCTTTACAACCAGGGGAAAGCACAATACTTCCCGTTGGAATCATGCCGTAAATCAATATCAAAATACATTTCAATATACGTCGTCATGCTATACCTTTTGCACTTGAAAATTCCCTTTTCAATTGCAATCACCATGATTTATAGAGTCGCAAGTTACTGTGTCTCTACTTTTCCCATCGATACACCGTATTAATACGCTGCATCAACGCCCTGAAAGGGCAAAATACCATAGCGTAGGGCAACACCCCATACGTATTAACTTAAGCCTATCTCGAAATTGGTATTGTAGAACGGGTGATTTTTTTGTAAACTTGCCTTTTGTTGTCAAGTCCCTTCACTTCACCAGTTCCACAGTTCCCTTTACTTCCAAAATTTCTTTCACCCTCAACCCGCCTGTCCGCAGGCAAAATTACTATGAACAAAAATAACGAATGGATTCGCTTATTGCAAGACCTGTTTTCGACCACCGCACCAGAAGTCGCCAGGAAAACAGGTTTTATTGTCCGTCAACGCGACATTACAGCGTTCAATTTTATTACACGAGTTCCTGCCGGAACAGAGATTTATGTTAATGATGATGAGGAGTTGTTGAGCTTTTTGAAAAGAGCCAAAGACAACAGTTTTGATCTTATTGTCAAACTCGGCAAAACCGAACAATATACAGTTCGTTTGGTCTGTTTTCGTTTGGATCCGGACAC
>JAISQS010000013.1 GCA_031274045.1 Planctomycetaceae bacterium
TTTTTGCGTTGATGATCGTAAGGTAAGCAACCGACTGCCAGGCTTTCTTGGTGAATAGCGTCGGCGTACTCGCCGACAGTGGAACGGAAAACGTTATAAGTCAACGTAAGGTGGGTAACCGACCGCTGGGCGGTTACGTTTTCGGCGAGCAAAGCAAGACGAAAACAGGAGGAGCGGAAAACGTATCGGTAAAACCAAAACGCCCTACGTTTTGGGCGTGTTAGTTTTGCCGATACGTGTTCCGCTCCCGTTGTCGGCTTGCGCCGACGCTATTCACCAAGAAAGCCTGGCAGTCGGTTGCCCACCTTACGTTTGCCAACCCGTTTTGGCGTTCAGTTCAAACTTGTTTGGTTCTATTACGCACTTAGGAGGGCGGGACACCCGCGTTCCAGTCCGCTTGACGCTTCGCTGCAAAATTGTGCGATATGACAACGACGACATCACACACCTCACCACAATATAACTTTTATAAATTGTCACAAAAAAAATTAAACTACACCCAACCCTTGTCATCTCTCAAAAACTGGTATAATAAGAACCCGATTGTAAATTACATACAGCTTTGTCGCGTCTCTCTTATATCGTGATTTTTGAGAGATGACAAAACATTTGTACACTCGGCACACTCGCAATTTCGTTGACATAAAATCACAAAACAGACGATTACAACTCGACAGCAGCACCAATAATACGAAACCAAAAATTGATAATTAGAGAGACAATAGAAGACCAATACATGAAGACGAAAGTAAAAATGCGAAACGCTTGTCAATGTTGTTTTTTGTATACGTTGTGTGTGTTGTATGCGGTTGATCCGGCGCGGATGAATTGTTACAACTAACTCCTAACGTTAAACCATCAACTTCAAACCTTCAAAAAAAACTTAACCTTCAACTTCAACAACTAACCTTACAGGAGCTTTCAATGGCATTATTTGAAATAGAAACAAACTCACACATCGTAATAGCGTGGGCAGATAACGAAGATGGGGCTCGCAATGTCCTCTACGGATATTACCCGACAGAAGAAGTTATCCGCATCACACGCCGCCCACGCGACGCATGGGTTATCTCCAAATCCGCACTCGGCATCACCGGAAAAGCCGATCCTTGCGACATCGCCAGAGAATGCTTGTCAAAAGCATCAGGCGATAAAGTACACGCAATACGACTATATATGCACGAAACCGGAACCGACATCGACCACGCAAAAAAAATCATCGAATCAAATATGGTCATCGGTTGGTAATTTTGAAAACATCAGCATTGAGATTTCGATTTTTTGCGTGTGCGTATCTACGGCAACAACAATTTTTAAACCTGCCGCTTGTACAAATCTTCACCAACGAAAATACCCAATGCGTTGTGCGCGCGGATTCAAGAAACAAAAAAGCATAACCGGACTCTCGTAAATTTGAATTACGCCTTTTTCGCTAAATTGAATCCGCATAAATATCGTTCTTTGGCAAATAAACATTTTGCCAAATTTACAAAAAGAGTTACTCAAAGCAGAACGCTGGCAGCTTAAAGTAACACAAAATTTTTTTAACAAAGAGAGGAATGTAGAATGAATTACTACATTGCGGTTTTACAAAAGTATGCGGTATTTAGTGGTCGAGCAAGACGTGCTGAATATTGGATGTTTACTCTTGTCAATGTTCTCATCGCTTTTGCGCTGGGATTTATTGCCGGGCTTATTGATCCGGTTATTGGAGTACCAGCATTCAGCCTAATATACATGGTGTATATTTTAGCAACCATCGTGCCGGGTTTGGCGGCGTTGTGGCGCCGACTTCATGATACGGGGCGTAGCGGATTGTGGTGGTTTATTGCGTTTGTGCCGTTAGTTGGTGGTATTATACTGCTTGTTTATCTGGTTCAAGATAGCGAACAGGGGAGTAACCAATACGGTCCTTATCCAAAATAACCACAACGTCGATATACATTTTTGTCACAAAAGGCGCAGAGAAGACTCGTATTATTTTTCCTGTTTTCTTTGCGTTTTTTGTGATCGGAAATTTGGCAATTTTACTAACGGCGATAACTTGAATGGAGAAAAATTATGGAAAATCAAAAGACCGGAAAATCGATTCAGCTTTATATTGGCATGGTAATAGCTATAGCGATTCTGTCAGCGATTACTGTTTACAACGGATTTATGATGGCTCGTTGGTCAAGTTTTACGGGTTTGGATGATGCTCGCAAGAGGTTGCAGGAATTGCCTCTCACGATTGGTGATTGGACATCCGGCGGCGACGAGAAACTCAATTCAGACGATGTAACGAGTTTGCAAATTGAGAATAGCTACATCACCCGCCGCTACAAAAATACCAAAAGCAATCGCGAAGTCCTCATCACTATCATGGTCGGCAAAACAGGTATTGTTGTCGTACACACACCAGAGATTTGCTTTGGAGGACGCGACTACAAGAAAGACGAAAAAGGTAGAGCCGCTATTCCGTTTCCAATACTTGACTTCACCGGAAAAAACTCAAACGAGAATACATTGTGGAAAGTACAATTCATAAACAACTCCGCAAGAGGAGGCGTAATCTCGTTTTATTACGGAATAAGTGTCGGCGATGCTTGGGTCGCGGACGAAGACCCTCGCTCAAAATTTCAGACATTCAGATACGCATACAAAATTCAAGTACAAGCAAGCAACGACGGTCAAGACGATATCGCGAAAACATTCCTTACGGATTGTTTGCCAACCATCCGCGATTATGTCGTTCCTTGCCAGTAAGAACCTGCAATCAACGCACTATGAAATCAGTTGATTACAACTCACTAAAAACAAAAGGCTCTTTTATATTTTTTTGTTGGTGTACTAACATGAAGTAATAAAATAGTTTTTGCAAAACCGAACCGCAACTGGTAACCAATTTCCCCTCCCTTAATAACACACGAAGTTCCCCTCG
>JAISQS010000190.1 GCA_031274045.1 Planctomycetaceae bacterium
GCTGCGCTCCGCTTGCACGGGGTTATCAATGTTCAACACCTCCGGTGTTGTTTTAGTCCAAACCACACACGTAAATAAAACGATTTGATCCACCAACACGAAAATATTAACGAAAATAACCCCCCACAAAATCCGAAATAATCAGAAAAATTACACTTTCACGACAACACAATAAATCTCGTTGACGTTAAATTGTAAAAGTTGGAAGCCGGTTTTAATAATCCATAAGATGCTTTTTTTTGAGAATACAAAACAAGCAAAATAAACAAAACATGACGAAATAATTTTTAACACGAAACACGCCAAAAAACGAAATTCGCGAAAGTGATTTTAAAATCGGCTACCTTACGATGCCAACCTTTCTGTTGTTTCAATGTTTATTTGAAGAGTGATTCGATGCAGATTGATGACCATGATTCGAATTGGGACAAGTCTTTTAGCATTTCTTTGACCGGCACGAAACCGGATTCTATCAAGTCTTTTTCATTTGACTGCACAAGCGGCGCATCAAGCTCAAACAAATGAACAATCCCCAAATGAACCGAACCAACCTCCGTCCGATCATCATTGATCAACCCAACACACGACTCCCTAAACGACGCACCAACCACCACCTCCTCCCGCAACTCCCGCAACATCCCCTCACGATAAAAATCCACCGAACCAACAACTCCTGAACCACAGGCAACTCCCAAATCCTCCGACGATATATGACCACCAACTCCAACACTCCGCTTACTATGCAGCCTTTGCTCACCCATTCCTTTGCCGCGAACGTATTGGAAAAGTTGAATTTGTCCGTCCGAATCAATATACGAAAAAATCATATACGGAATCAATTGCTTAAAACCTAAATCCGTCTCAACCTCACTTCGCGGTCGAAATGAAACGTTGTCAGGCGAAAGCAGCTCATCACGATACCTCGCAACTTCACGCGAAAAACCATTAAAATAACCAAGACGATGAAATAACTCCACCGGAATCACCAACACATTTTCTTCCATAAACTATCTCTCAAAAATCATTCAATTGTTTTCAAAATCAATCACACAAAAATACTAACTTGCTAACTTGATCTCTTGCTCACTCACTCATTCATTCACTCACTCACTCACTCACTCACTCGCTCGCTCTCATTTTTTCGCTGTTCTCTTGCCGTAAAAAAACCACGCTATCCCAAAAAGCAACATAAAACTGCCAAGATACTTCAACCCTCTGCCGGGATCCGAGTTTATTGAGAGTGTACTCATATAAATACTTTCGCGTGGCATCGTCTCCCAATCAAAAATTTTGCCGTCATACAACTCGTGAAATCTGTAATCTCCCGGATGAAACGGTCCGCTGAATTCTGATTGATAGATTCGGTATCGTTTTCCGCCGTTGCCTTTGAATACGGCTGGTTGGTTCATTGCGATGGTGACGTTTTCTTTTAGTGTGGTGAATTCGTTTTGTGATTGTGTTATTCCTTGACTTTTTCCGTCTCTCTTTTTTATGTTTACAAAATCTACCAGACTTGAGTAATGCGATGCCATTCTCGTTCCGGGTTCAGTTCGTTTCTCAAATCTTTTTAGAAATATTCCAAATCCGAGTTCGACGTTGACGTAATTCCATTCGATACTGACGGTGCGTCCTTTGCCGCAGACGTATCTTATTTGATCGCTCTCCGGTTTCGACGGACCCAGCATCGGCGCAACAGCCCGCAACCAAAACTTGTCCACAATCCCATCAACCGTAACTTGCAACAAAACCCATTGCGTCCCCGTTACCATCCGCCCGACCTTCTGCGGCACAATCCGAACTCCGGGCAAATCATGCGGCTCATACCAATCAAGACGAACCTCAACCTCTTGCTCACTACCCGCCCCAAGCGTAAATGCAGGCTTGCTGCCCGGCGGATTCATCTTCAAAGGATCAGGAACTACTCCAACCTCAACAACATCACGACCATTCCAAAATTTATAATAAATCTGCTTGTCCGGTGCCTGCATAAATTCTATTCGGGGCAACGACATTTGATTTATAGTTGCATCAGGAACATATTCCGAACGATGCTCTTTGAGCAACACCGGATCAACCCAATACGACGCAAATACACCAAACGCGGCAGCATGAACATTTATCTCAGGCTTTTCAGCGTTGACAAAAATTGTCCGCCGCTCACCCGAAGCCGCAACCAACGCAAACCGCAGCAACAAACCACGTCCAACAAAATTGACATCAGCAATATTGAAATCCGTCCCCGAAATACGATAAGACTTCCCACCCTCCGTTTCGCCAACAAGTTTGTCAACATCAATAAAATGATTACGCCCGTCAATAAATAATATCAATTGACCCCAATTTCCAAAACTTGTACTCTTATTCGGCTTGGCAATTTTGAACGCTTCCAATTCGGCGGTAGATGTTGTTACGTGAAAGCAGACGCGTTCGCCGCCGAACATCTCAACATGCGATCCCCGCAACTCTATCGGCATAAAATTATTCGGCTCAGGAACTGATAACTCAACCGTCTCCCAATTGCGGGCAAGTTCACGCACCTCGCCAAGCTCCGTTTCCTCTCGGCGAATTTGCTTCCACAATAAATTTAACTTCATCGGTGAAACCCGACGCATTGCCGCACTCGCATAAAAATCAAGCACCTCAACATTGACACCACCCAAATTGTCCGGCAACGAAAGTTTGCCCGTATCACGATGACCAAGTTGAAGCGCAATCCATAACGTATCACGATAATTCTGAACATCACGGCTAAGTTTATTGTCACTCCGATACTCGTCCCAATTGAACGGACCCGGCTCAAAATCAACCAAACTCGTAACCCTCTTGCCCGACGCGGAGCTTATTGGAATACTCTCAATCGTGAATTGTTGGCTATCGGTTTTGACTGCATATTCGCTGGCGATTCCTTCGGGAATAGTTATCTGAGCCTCCTCGCCCCACAACCAAGTCATCGCCGCACCCGCCAAAAGAATAAGAATACCACCATGCGAAAAAAGAAACGGTAAATGCTCACGCCGATAAGGAACACGGCAAAGTACCGAACAAAGAATATTCAACCCAAATATCGCAAGAAGCAACACAAACCAACGACTACCATAAATCGCAAACATCGCAACCCGCCGCCCATAAGAAGATTCAATCAACGTTCCCCAAGCAAGCAAACCAACAAGAATTACCATCACAACTATACCAAACGTAAGCGAACCAAACAGACGCAAAAACGAAAAAACAGACAACCCGTGACTTTGAACTGCATTAACAGCACCCCGATCTTCAATATCCTTAACCTCCACTCCTTCGCGATTTTTTGACATATACAAACCTATTGGATTTATTGTTTACATTTAAGATTTATTGACACTCACAACAGCATCAATAACACCGACATCAACAACACACAACATCAACAACACGACAGCAACATCAATAACACCGACATCGGCGCGTAATTATACTCTCTCACATCGAACTGGTAAGGCAGTACCGCCCGACTATGTAATTGAGTGTTATTAGGTTCGCGTTGGGTTGCTTTTGTTCTGATAACGATAGGGTAATAATAATTGTACGCAAAGAACTTGGTAGTAGAACGAGTTCGAGATGAAATCTGATTCAATCACACGATCAAAAATATAATTTGTTGTACTTTGAAAATGGCTCTTTTATATTTTTTTGTTGGTACACTAACATAAAATAATAAAGAGTTTTTGGAAAACTGAACCGTAACTGGTAAGCAATTTCCCCTCTCTTAATAACCAACGAAGTCCCCCCGTGCGCGCCCTTATCCCTTATCCCTTATCCCTTATTGTTTGAGTCGTGGCGTGACCGTGAGCTTTATGCGTAACGAATAAGGGGATAAGGGCGCGTGCGGGGGAGCTTCGTTAGTTATTAAGGGAGCAGGAAACTGTTACCCGGTTGCGAATTGGTTTGAGTAATGTTGATTGGTTTTTTATACCATGCAGGGCTACAATTTATCGTAACACGCTTTTATATTTTGTTTTAACGCATCAACAAGAAACGATAAAAGAGCCAAAATATTTTCATTGTTTGATGAAGGATTACAAATTTGGTTTAGAATTTTTGCAACAACACATAAATTTTTAAGGAGCAATTAAATGAATAAAAAGCATTTTGTTTCAGGTTGTATTATCGCATTTTTGCTGATACTCCCTCTTATTACGTATTCTTTTAGAAGACATCAGGAGGTAATGATAGATAACGCGGACTACAAGCAAACTGATCAATTTGTTCAAACTCACTTAGGAAGAACTGCTGAACAAATAAAAATGCTCCAAAAAGAAGATATAAAACAATCCTTTGAAAACCTCATTGATAGTCAACAGTATTCGTATCCGGGCTATTTCTGCGAGGTTAAGGGGGCATCTATTGATCTGGAGACATTATTAAGCACAAGGAGATTTTTGAAAATTTTCCAACAATTCCAAAAACTCAATAATAATCAGTCTGAAATTTACCTAAAAGACTTTTCCGAACAAGCGGTAAAAGACTTTGAAGATTCTTCGCAATACATACTCAGTCAACAAGATAATTCAATATCGGCTAAAAGAAAAATTAATATGATGGGTGCTAAGTATAAAATTTGTACAGCAATGCTATTAGCCGCCAATAAAGGCGATGGCAAAAAGGTTGCTGAGTTATTTCAAAATATGAATAGTACCATTGAGAGAACATTAGAACATATTGAATCAAAAAAAAATTTATTTGATAAAAATTTTGCTGGCATAATTAAATCAATAATGTCGTTAGACAAAGACTGTATATTAAGTATTATTATTTACACGTCAACCGTAAAGAAATTGAATTTAAAAAACATAACCGAATTAAAAGATAAACTTATTAAAAAAGAAATACCGTTGGTGAATTGGGAAGCGCAAAACACTTATTACGATATTCTTCACCAGCAAAGCTATTTTGCCATTGATAAATCAGCAATCTTTGATAACTTTAATGTCTATTATATTCCAAGTGGTAGTAGTGACATTACTAACAATTTTGAAGCAATAATAAATACAACCATTTCAAATTTAAAAAACAATTAGGAGAAAATTTTATGAGAAAACAATCTCAACTTTGCATTTTGGTAATATATCAGCGAAATATCCGCTTTAATCAACATCCTTATTTATAACCTTATTTTTCCTAACAAAACAACCTTAGTAGCCATTGACAATAAAAAATTTCAACCTTATTTATTTAGTAGCGAGTTTTTAGTTTTTAGTGGATTGACACTGAAAACTAAAAACTGACTACTAAAAACTAATCGCGCTACTAAGGTTGTTTTTGTAAGAAAATCGGGTCGTAAATAAGGTTTGTTTTTTCCACAGTGCTGAAGTATTTCACTGATGTATTACCCGTAATCAATATTCAGACAATTTGCAAAACCTAAAGACCTATTGTGTTTTTTTGCAAATTTATGTACTATTCCCGCAATGGTTATGTTTGGGTTGGATGAATTGGTTGTGAGAAATTTTTTTGTTGTTGTGGTTGCGGATAATTCATCTTGATTCAAATATGGTGTTGCCGTTTTACAAATTTTGTCGATACGTTCCTTATGAAATTGTGGGGCGGGTTTGTATTGCGGTGGTGTTAAGTTAGTTTACAAATGTTTGTAAAAAAGTTAGGAGAAAAAATTATGAAAAAGACAAATTTCGGATGTAGTTTTGTGCAAATTTCGGCTAATTTTAAGTGCGAAATTGAAAATGTTAAAATAGGCAAGGGGGGGGGGGGTACGCTGTACAGATAAGATTTATTTTAAAAATAAATCTTGTGATTTCTCTCTCAAAAAGACTCTGTTTGGTTTTACTCTTGTTGAACTTCTTGTCGTGATCGCAATCATCGGGTTGCTGATTGCTTTGCTTTTGCCTGCTGTCCAAGCTGCTCGTGAATCAGCAAGACGAATGCAGTGTACAAACCACTTGAAACAATGGGGACTCGCTCTGCACAACTATCACGACACACACCAATCATTCCCGCCGATGGGGTTGCCTTTTGGTAACGCTTCGGGCAGAAATGAAGCAAGTTGGATGTTTGGTGTGTTAGGTTTTACGGAACAACAAGCACTTTACGACTTGGCAATATCCGGCGGAACAGCAGCATCTTATGGCGGGGATAAAAATTGGTCTGCCAACTTGACAGGCAGTTTTGATGGTGACCATTGTACGGCGCATCTGGATTTTATACCCACACGCACAACTCTTCCAATTGCCGTTTGTCCATCCGACGGTAACAACAAACAAGCACCTGTCAGATACTTTCCCGGATTAAGTAGTTATCACGCTTGTTTCGGCGATGCGGCTACCGCTTGGAGTAATACAACTGCATTGAGATTAGCACGCGGTGCATTCACTCGATACACCGGGCGTACGTTTGATAGTATTACAGACGGTTCGAGCAACACGATATTTCTGGCGGAGTGCAATATCGCAAAACCAATCGGTCAATCAACCGGACACGACTACACAATGAACCGCCGATTCGGAATAGCACGCGGCGACCTTTCACAACAGAGTCAAATTGCTGGTTTTTATAACGGAAACACTTACACAAGTGCTAACGGCGGTTGGGCTTTTCAAGGACGGCGATGGATACAAGGCAATGAGCTTGCTTACTGTGCATTTCACACTTGCTTTCCGCCAAACACAACGTCCGCCGGAACTTGGGGAACTGGTATAAATGTTGTAACTGACCAGAATATTGTGATTACACCGAGCAGTTATACTTTTTATACTTGAAATTTCCTCTTTTATAAATTTACATTGAAAATTCGTACAACCAATATTGAGTCTTAATCGATTCACAACAGGTAACCAATTTCCCCTCCCTTAATAACAAT
>JAISQS010000215.1 GCA_031274045.1 Planctomycetaceae bacterium
GGGTTGGGAAATTTGTACCAGTTGCGAGTCGTTTGTGACTCAATATCCGTAGCTCAAATAGGTAACAAAATCATATTTGTTACGATTGCGAAAGGGAATTTTCAAGTGTAAAAAGTATATACGTAATTGATTCGTTCTATTAACGCCGCTATAAGTGTAACTTAACCCGAAGTATCTCGCGCGCGTTTTGGTCGGTTGTCTACCTTACGGACTTAATTTGCGGCGTTCTGTTTTTGCTCGTTTTATTTTTTAGAAATTCGTTTTCGCAAAAAGATTCTTGCGAGGCGAGCTTCTTCGTAATCGAGTTGACCGGCTGACAATTCCACCGCCGGTTTGAGGAGAAAATTTTCCGTCTCTCCGCCGCTTTCCCGAAACCATTTTTCAATTTGAGCCAGACGTTCCGGTACAAAAAATTGATCAACTGAAATCTCCAAACCGGCTTCACCCAATTTTTCCAAATGTCCAACAATCGTACTTCGCGCCAAATTCCGCTCTTTTACCATTTCGTCAATCGTCCTGCCCTGCCGGATAAGAGAGTACGTTTCAAGATAGGTCGGCGTTAATGTTAAATTTGCCGGAACCGACACAAGCGGCAACGATGATGATTTTATGTTCGCTGCTTCATCAGGATATTGTTCGCAAAATTCCTTGACCACCGCAAGAAACCGCGAACCATACGCTTCGAATTTGTGTTGTCCAACGCCGTGAATTTGTAGGAGTTCTTCGGGATTGCGTGGAAAATCCCGAGCAATCTCATGAAGCGTCCGATCCGAAAACACAACATAAGGCGGAACATTTTCCGCCTTTGCTAATTCCGTGCGGATTTCACGAAGCCGCTCAAAAAGCGGTTTGGAAAACGGCATCAAATCACTAAGTTGATTCGTAGCTGAAAGCGACGAAGTTTTTGTTTTGCCCGAATGAATCTCCTGCTTCATCATCTGAAACTTCTTCTGTCCACGCAAAATAAACCAAGCCTCCTCCGTCAACTTCAGAATCGGAAGAGTTGGGTTTTCGACAAAAATAATTTTCTGTGATATCAACGCATCAATCACCGTCCGCCAATAATTTTTTGACTTGTCCTTTCCGACTCCATAAGTCGGTAACAAATTATGCTTGAATTGCCGGATTTTTTCGGTGTTGGCACCGACGAGAACTTCCGTGAGGTGAACCGCTCCGAATGATTCCTTTGTCCGATGGATCGCCGAAAGAACTTTTTGTGCCGGAATCGTTGCGTCTTCCCATTCGTGATCGTCAACACAAATATCACAGCCGTTACAATTACTTGTAGAAAAATCTTCGCCAAAATATTTCAACAGCATTACACGTCGGCAACTGTTGTGTTCCGCCAAACGAATCATCTGCCGAAGTTGTTCTTTTGCAATATCGCGGGCGTGTCCGTCTTCTATTTCGTCAACAAAATGGAGTTGTTGTACAATATCTTGTCGTCCAAAAAACAGAGTACAATCAGCCGGTTCTCCGTCGCGCCCTGCCCGACCGGTCTCTTGATAATATCCTTCGATATTTTTTGGCAAATCCGCATGAACAACAAAACGGACATTAGATTTATCAATTCCCATTCCAAACGCAATTGTCGCGACAATAATCTGGCATTCGTCGCGGCTGAACGCTTCTTGCGCGGCGTGGCGATAAACATCGGACATGCCCGCGTGATACGGTCTCGCCGAAATACCGTTCGACTGAAGCATCTCGGCGGTCGCGTCAACTTTTTTGCGGCTGCTCCGATAAATAATACCGGATTCTCCGGCATGATCTGCCAAAAAATCTCGGAGTTGCTCGTCAAGATTTTGCTTCATTATAACCCGATAAAACAAATTCGGACGATTAAACGACGCACGAGTCAAATGAGGATTCCGCAAACCCAATCGCGTTACAATATCATTCGCAACTTGCGGTGTTGCGGTCGCGGTAAAAGCGGCAACCGGAACGCTCGGAAATTCGTGAACAATTTTTGATAACGCAAGATAATCAGGACGAAAATCATGTCCCCATTCTGAAATACAGTGCGCTTCATCCACCGCAAAAAACGCAACTTTCAATGTTTTCAACCGCTCGATGAAATGCTCTGAATTGAAGCGTTCAGGCGAAATGTAAAGCAAGTCCAGCATGTTTTGGCGAAGAGCTGCGCCAATCTCATTCTTCTCGGTTGCGGAAATGGTGCTGTTGAGAGTTCCGGCGTTTAAGCCATTGATTCGCGCCGCGTCAACCTGATCCTTCATCAAAGAAATCAAAGGCGAAACCACAACACAAACACCATCCATCAATCGGGCTGGCAATTGATAACAGAGCGACTTGCCGCCACCGGTCGGCATCACAGCAAACACGTCACGACCTTCTAAAATCGCACGAACTATCTCCTCTTGATGCGGTCTGAAAGAACGGAAACCGAACACCGAAGAAAGAATAGAATCAATTTGTTCTGAATGATAATGTTGCACAAAAGAGATTTGATAAATTCAACAACTGCATGTTGCCAATTTCGTTTTTGCAAGTAAAAAGAAAGAGACAACAATTCAGCGGTTTGTACGTTTTGTTTTTATTTTGCCGGTCAATTTACGTTGCGCAAAATATTCTATCGCAGCGTTTTTTCAACTGGCAATTATAATAATATTTGCGTTGCGCTAAAAAACACAACACAGACAAGGAACAACGCACCGAATATACACAAAACAAAACCGAAGTCAACGCTACACAAACAAACACGCAACCGCCCAGCGGTCGGTTGACTACCTTACGCGTCGGCGTAGCCGACAAGCCGCGAAGCGGCGCGCGGACTGGAACGCGGGCGTCCCGCCCGCCCAAGTGCATTAGGTAACCGAATAAGTTTGGTAGGAACGCCAAAACAGGTTGGCAAACGTAAGGTGGGCAACCGACTGCCAGGCGGTTGCGTCGGCGCACTCGCCGACTGTGGGGGCGGATTACGCACCGGAATTTCTATCGCCCAAAACCAAAAAACGCTGACGTTGTAGGGGCGAGGCTTGCCCGCGTCCCCCAAGGTGCGGGAAATGTATTGGAATTTCTACTGGCAAAAAAACCTCATTTTGGTATATCAGCGCGTTTCCCGCCTCTTCGGGACGAGGGCAAGCCTCGCCCCTACAACATCAACGTTTTTTTGGTTTTGCCGATGCGTTTTCCGCTCCCGTTGTCGGCGAGCGATAATGATTTACTGGCGACGCTATTCACCAAGAAAGCCCAGCGGTCGGTTGCCCACCTTACGTTTGCCAGTGTGTTCCGCTCCTCTTGGGGACGAGGGCAAGCCCCGCCTCTACAACGTTTGGCGTGGTTTGGTCGTGTTATATGCTGGCGGGCTGGTTTATTTTATTTAGCCGTGATATGTCACGGGCAAAATTATTTATCCCGCGATATATCACGGAATATTGGGTATATTTACAATGGCATAATAAATGCTATCGTTGATAACATAAAAGAACGCTGATTGTGAGAGCATGAATTTTGTGCGTCAAAAAATATGCCGGCGGCAGTTTATTTGAGCGGCTTGAATTGAGAAAGAATTGGAAAGATTTATTTGCCCGATTCGAATATCCTCGTCGTTAAATTTATCAACCATTAACCACCTAACATTAACTAACTAATTAACCATCAACACAAATCAACTAACAAACACTAATTACTAATGTCTAAAAAAGATTATCGTATCGAAACGCTTGCAATTCATGCAGGTCAAGAAATCGAACCTACCACACTTGCCCGCGCGGTGCCGGTTTACCGAACCACCGCGTACAACTTCAAAAACTCACAACACGGGGCAAACCTTTTTGCCCTCAAAGAACTCGGTAACATCTACTCCAGATTGATGAACCCGACAAATGATGTTCTTGAAAAACGTCTGGCTGCATTGGACAAAGGTGCTGCCGCATTGACTTTGTCCAGCGGAACCGCCGCCGTCTATTTCACCATCACAAATATCCTGCGTCAAGGAGACGAATTCGTTACCGCGTCAAACCTTTACGGCGGCACATTCACGCAGTTCGACGCAATCCTGCCGCAACAAGGAATCACCGCACGATTCACGCCGGTCAACGACTTCAACGCCGTCGAATCCGCAATCAACAAAAAAACCAAAGCCATCTTCATCGAAACAATCGGAAACCCCGTACTCGATGTTGCGGATATTGAAGGTTACGCAAAAATAGCCAAAAAGCATCATTTGCCGTTGATTGTTGACTCGACTTTTACTCCGCCGACATTGCTGCGACCAATTGAACACGGCGCAAATATTGTCATACATTCTTTGTCAAAATGGATCGGAGGTCACGGCACCGGCATTGGCGGAGTCGTAATTGATGATGGCAAATTTGACTGGACAGACCAGAAATTTGACCTATATAATGAGCCGGATCGCGGCTATCACGGGTTACGTTTTGCCCATGATTTAGGTCCGCTTTCGCCGTTAGCGTTTATTCTCCGGCTTAGGACTGTCGGGTTGCGAAATCAAGGACCGACACTTGCACCGGACGCGGCTTGGATATTCTTGCAAGGAGTCGAATCATTGCCGTTGAGAGCCGCGAGACATAGCGAAAATGCTTTGAAGGTTGCGGAGTATTTGAAGAAGCATCCCAAAGTTGCGTGGGTTCGCTACCCAAGTTTGGCTGGCGACAGCTCGCAGAAACTCGCCAAAAAATACTTGCCGGAAGGTGCCGGAGGAATGGTCGTGTTCGGTCTAAAAGCCGGAAGCGATGCCGCTATAAAATTCGTCGATAACATCGAATTGTTCAGCCTGCTCGCAAATGTCGGCGACGCAAAAAGCCTCATCATTCACTCCGCAAGCACCACTCACTCACAATTGAGCGAGAAAGATCAAAAAGCATCAGGTCTGAATGCAGACTTGATAAGATTGTCAATCGGACTCGAACACATCGACGACATCATCGGCGCACTCGACGACGGTTTGAAAAAAGTATAAACACAGACCGCGCGTTCGCGCTGATCGTTAAAAAAGCAGAGGCAAACCTTATACGGTATAGTCGCAACTACGCCGTATAAGGTTTTTGATTTTTCGTAATATACTTTTTATACTTGAAAATTCCCATTCGCCATCACCATCGACATAATTTTGTTATCGATATTGATCCCCGACTAACTCACGCTTTACCAATTCGCGATATACGCCCAGCTTCACTTACCTTAATAACTATTCGACAAACTGTGTTAACTAACTATGCGACAAACTGTGTTGACTAACTATGCGACAAACGGAGTTGGCTGTCTTACGTTGCGGCGAATTTTTTACGCCCCAACGGGGTCAAAAGCTCATAGCACGGGGCAACGCCCTGTGAAAAATCGCCCCCAATAACTCTCGCCCTGAAAGGGCAAAAGCCAAAAGGGTGCGGAAAAAACTTTGGTTCACCAACACGCCAAAACCTCATTTCCACCTAATTTTTCAAACAAAACAACCGTTAGCGAAGGGGGCTTGCCCCCTTGTTATACCACACAAGTTTTTTTGCGTTGGTGATCGTAAGGTGGGTAACCGACCGCCAGGCGGTTACGTCGGCGCAAGCCGACAACTGGATCGCCAACACGCATTGGCAAAACCAAAACGCCCTACGTTTT
>JAISQS010000368.1 GCA_031274045.1 Planctomycetaceae bacterium
CAAAGGAATTTTATTTATTTTTGGGTGGAAGGTGAAATTGTGGATTATGATGGTATATTTGTAACGGTGAAAAAAATTGCGGGGAGCGGGGAAGAAGAATGTAGTGGAATTTTGCGGCAAATTATTCCGGCAATGTAACTGATTTTAGTTTTCAGTTTTTTTGGATAATTGCCTTTAATAAGTAAGATAAGATTCAAAACTGCAATCTAAATTCCGCAATCGACAATTTTATTGTGTGGATTTAACGTTTACTTTAACAATTTCAAAAAAAAATTTGTGTTATGGAACTCAATATCAATTCTTTAATGGCAGACAGCAATGTCCGTTTTGGTACGAGCGGGGTTCGTGGTCTTGTTGAGAAGATGACGGATTTGGTCTGTTTTGCTTATGTTGTTGGTTTTTTGCAATATGCTTCAAAGGTTGGTGTTCATTTTGATCGTGTTGCGGTTGCTTATGATTTGCGTTCGAGTTCGCCTCGAATTGCGCGGGCTGTACGTTTTGCGGTGGAGTATCTTGGTTATACGCCGATTGACTGTGGGACGATGCCGACACCGACGGTTGTGTTGTATGGGTTGCGGGAAAAAATTCCGTCGATAATGATTACGGGGAGTCACATAGCGGACGACCGCAACGGCATAAAATTTAACCTGCCGACCGGCGAAATTTTGAAACATGATGAATCCTCCATCAAATTAGAGACAATAAATGTCCCGAACGATCTGTTCGATGACTACGGCAATTTGAATCAGAATATTCGCGAGCAGAAGACTATTTCGGACAAAGGCGCGGCGAGGGAAGGTTATATTGACCGTTTTGTTCGTGCGTTTCCAAAGAATATTTTGGGTGGTTGTCGGATTGGTTTTTATGAGCATTCTTCTGTTGGGCGTGAGATTCTTGTTGATCTTTATGGCAGGCTTGGTGCGTCGGTAACGTCTCTTTGTCGGAGTGAAGATTTTATTGCTGTTGATACGGAGGCGGTGCGTGAGGAGGATTTGTTGTTGGCGAAGAATTGGGCAAAACCGGACGGGTCTGATGCGCCTCCGTTTGATGCGATTATTTCAACGGATGGTGATGCCGACAGACCGTTGATTTTTGATGAGCAAGGCGAGTGGATACGTGGAGATGTTGCGGGGATAATTACGTCGCGTTTTCTTTTGGCGGATTGTGTTGTTACGCCGGTTAGTTCGAGTTCGGCGTTGGAGTTATCGAATTGGTTTGGTAAAGTTGTGCGGACAAAAATCGGGTCGCCGTATGTTGTTGAGGCGATGCTCAATGCTGTAAAACAAGGCTACAAGCGAGTTGTGGGTTATGAGGCGAATGGCGGTTTTTTGACTGCGAGTTCGATGCTTTTGGACGAGGATGCGTTGGAGCGTCCGTTTGATTTATTGCCGACGCGTGATCCAGCGATTGTTCATGTTGCTATGCTTTGTTCTGCGCGAAAGATTGGTGTGCCGTTGTCGGGGCTGGTCAATCATCTCCCAAGACGCAGCGTAATGAGTGACCGGTTGCGAAATTTTCCAACCGATTTAGCGCAACGAGAAATAGATGAGTTGGCAAGTTCGCCGGAGACGGTGCAATTGGTATTTGCGAGTTTGGGTGAGTTGGTTACGTATGATTTGACGGATGGGATTCGGGTTGTGTTTGGTGATGGTGATATTGTCCATTTGCGACCATCGGGCAATGCGCCGGAGTTACGCTGCTACGCGGAATCCGTAACAAAAGAACGGGCAACAACACTACTCTGCAAAACAATGAACATACTAGATTCATGGAGACGACGCACACAACACGATACATACCCGCTAAGACAATAACGAAACACGAAGTAAGCAATGTTGATGTCGGTATCGTAAGGCGGGCGATTGTTCGCGTTGGCTTTAGCCGACAGAAACATTGGGGCGTTTTACGCCTGATCATACCCAAATATTAAATCAAAAAGAAAGGAATTTTTTTATGCGGCAACCTGTTATAGGTTCTGATCAAGTTGCGAAAGCGAATGACAAAACATCTCCGTCTGATGTTGACAAATCTCTGTCTCAAAAATCTGATAAGTTGGATTCGGGAGTTGGCGGTGGTTTGTCTGACATTACGTTTGAGGAGGATCGTTTGCTGCGTCCTCAACGAATGCAAGAGATGATCGGTCAACGTGAAGTATTTTCGCGATTGCAGATTTCGATAGTTGCGGCGCAGAAGCGGAAGGAGCCGCTTGGTCATATTCTTTTTGACGGACCGCCGGGTCTGGGCAAGACGACATTTGCAACATGTATTCCGCACGAACTCGGTGTGTCGATGCAAATTGGCAATGGCGCGACGCTCAAATCGCCGAAAGATATTGTGCCGTATTTGACCAATGCCGAAGGCGGTTCGGTGTTATTTATTGATGAGATTCATAGGATGCATAAATCGGTTGAGGAATTTTTGTATCCGGCGATGGAGGATTTTAGGATTGATTTAACTTTGGGCGAGGGGGTCAATGCGAGAACGTTGAACATTACGCTCAAGCCGTTCACTTTGATCGGGGCAACAACGCGAACAGGTTTAATATCGGCTCCTTTGCGGGACAGATTCCAAATGAGAGAGCATTTGGATTTTTACACTGCGGACGAGTTGGCGTTGATAATTAAGCGTAATGCCGTGAAGTTACAAATTCCGATTAGTGACGATGCCGCGCATGAGATAGCGATTCGGAGTCGCGGAACGCCAAGATTGGCAAATAATCGTCTGCGGTGGGTGCGTGATTTTGCGGATGCGAAAGCTAATGGCAAAATCACAATGAGTGTGGCAATGGATGCGTTGCAGATGCAGGGGATTGATCATCTTGGGCTTGACATGCAGGATAGAAAATTCTTGGAGACGATATTGCGTGTATTTGGCGGTGGGCCTGTTGGGATAGAGTCGGTTGCGCACACGATGAACACGACAACGGATACGTTGGTGGATGAGGTTGAGCCGTTTATGTTGAGGAGTGAGCTGGTGTTTCGGTCGCCGCGAGGACGATGCCTAACTGAAAAAGGCTACAAACATCTCGGCGTAAAAATGGAAAATTACCAAAACACAACCCTATTCGCAAATTCACAATCAGATGTCAACACAC
>JAISQS010000299.1 GCA_031274045.1 Planctomycetaceae bacterium
AAATACAAAATAAACGAAAAGAGTTGATGGTAAAATTTCGTTTGTTTCGCCTATTTTGTTTATTCCGTATTCTCTAAAAAAATAAGATATCGAAAGATGTGTGGTATAGCAAGGCGGGACACCCGCGTTCCAGTCCGCGCCGCTTCGCGGCAATTGTCGGCTACGCCGACGGGTGGCAGCTTGAAATATCAAAACGTTTCACGCCGCTTTGGGGACGAGGGCAAGCCTCGCCCCTACAACACCAAAACATTTTCCCGCTCCCGCTATCTGCCTGTCGGCAGACGCAACCGCCCGGCGGTTGTGCTGTGTTGCTTCGCCGCTCATTTATAATGCCATCGCTAACGCGGCTAAAATAAAGATGAAAGTAAATATGAAAGCGAATTTTATTTCTGTAATTGGAGTTGTTGGTCTGTTTTTTATTTTTCCGTTGATGCTTTTTGCGGAGGTTGATGCGAATGAAAAGGTGTTGAATGGATTGATTGAGCGGGCAAAATTATTCGGTGAAATTTTAGAACACGGGCAACCAAGCGATCTGTCAAAAATGTTTAAACCCACTCACCCGAAATATTCCGAAATCACCGTAAATCTCACCCTCAGAGGCGACAAAAAAAACACAGAATCAACAGACGAAATACAAGGCTACACCATATTCATCGGCAATAGCGAAATCAACAAAATCACAAACAACGATACCGTATTCTTGCGCATGTATAAGAATCTAAACGAGACGAATGACGCGGAACATGTTATTGCCGAATACAGCGATTTTATTAGCGCAACAATAAATGTTAAACAACTTCTAATATCATTTGACCGCAAAAGCAAACCGAGAGATTGCCGGATTTTTTACGGAAGTATCTACAACGACAACCCCGAAATTTCCACTACTATAAAATGGGACGAAGACGGAAATATTATCTCAAAGAAAAATTTAAATTTCATTACGGAAAAAAATGTCAAAGTTCATCCGTTGCCGCGATTTGGACAAGTAAAATTGAACGATAGAAACGCCAAACCGGCTCATTCGTTTTTTGCGTTCAAACCGATAAAAACACCGAACACAAGCGACAAGAAATCGGAGGATGTTTTTAAACGGATTGGGTATCTTGCCGATATGAGCAAGCCGCGCGATTTAGCACAAGCGTTCACGTGGGAATTGACCGCCGAAAACGCGGGCGGATCAATTCATTGCGTCAACGATAAAGTCCGCGCCATCAACTTCAGCACTTATCAACAAGGCTATTTTCTATCCATCGACGAAGACGGAAAAATTTTAGCTTACGCCGAAGGAGTTGTTGACGAAGGCGAGGTGCGGAGTTTTGAGAACTATTATAATAATACGAATAAATCACGTAATTTTTTTTGGCATCCGCCTCTTGTGTTCGCGCCTATATCAAAAGGCATAGAAGTTACTTTCCACTCCAACGGTCATCCGGCAACCTATCGAACAATTGAACAAAATCATCTTCGAGGTCGTCAAATTGAATGGAACGACAAAGGAAACATTATCTCAAATGTTAATCTTGACACACCGAAGCCTTTGCCCGATACCGAAAAAAATCAACAGAAGTAATATCAGAATAAACGTACAATAATGATGTACTTTTTACATTCGATAAGGCGGAATTATTGGGTTGCGGATTGGTTTTGTGTTGATTTTGCGTGGCGGCTGTTCGCCCGTCTTTCGCAATCGTTCATCGTTCTTTATAATTTCGCCAATGTTCTGAAGCCTTGTTGCAGGCTTCGTTCTAACTACGGGAGCAATTGAAGAGCGTACCTTATTGGGTTGCTGTTGATTTGATGATCGGAATTTTGAGTTGTTATCAATCACCGATCGTTCTGGTAGTTTTGTTGTGTTTTGAACGTGTTAATGAACAGCATGTGATTAAGATTTCGTCTTTGTTCGCGGGCTTATCCTGCGATGCGCTGCTCAATTTTATTGGCTGCCTTTATTTTTGGGCATGTATTTTTGAGCAACGAAATCAGTGATATGTTGTGTATGATTTTTTAACAAAAAGAATTTAAACGATAGATATTTTTATGAGATTTTCTACGATTGCTGTCCATGTTGGACAACGTCCTGATCCGCAAACAGGAGCGGTTTGTGTTCCTGTTACGCTTACATCAACATTTGCAATGGAGGGTATCGGTCAACTGCGCGGAGGTTATGAATACGCACGCAGCGATAATCCTAGCCGTCATGCACTTGAGGTTTCAATTGCTGCGCTTGAGGGAGCGAAGTATGCGTTGGCTTTCGCGTCAGGTCAAGCCGCATCAACGGCAGTTCTTGACCTATTGCAACCGAACGATGAAATTGTCGCTACACCGAATGTGTACGGCGGAACGTATCGGCTATTTCATAACATTTACAATAAATATAATATCAAAATCAATGTTGCCCGCGATACAACAGCCGAAGCAATCAACGAGTCTTTGACTCAGAAAACAGTTCTCGTTTGGGGCGAATCGCCATCGAATCCGTTGCTTCAACTTTTTGATATTGCTGAGACGGCGGAGCGAATTGGAACATTCAGAAATCAGTACGGCACGAAGCCATTGCTTGTTATTGATAATACTTTTCCGAGTCCCGCATTCCAAAATCCGCTTTCGCTTGGAGCGGATATTGTTACTCATAGTTGTACGAAATATATTGGCGGTCATAGTGATGTTATTGCCGGTGCGGTTGCTGTCAATGATGATGCTGTCTACGAAAAGATGAAGTTTTACCAAAATGCCGCAGGCGCGGTTTTGGCTCCGTTTAGTTGTTTTTTGTTGCAACGTGGGATTAGAACTTTGCCGTTAAGAATGAAAAAGCACGAAGAGAACGCTTATAAAATCTCGGAGTTTCTACGCGGCAATGCTGCGGTTGAAGAGGTGTTTTTTCCGGGATTTGCGGATTTTCCGCGTCACGAACTTGTCGCAAAACAGATGAACGGTTTGCCCGGAATGGTTTCGTTCAAAATACACGGCGGAATTGACAACGTAAAAAAATTCTTTGCCAATCTGAATCTAATTATTTTGGCGGAGAGTCTCGGCGGTCCAGAATCGCTCGTTTGCCATCCCGCAACAATGACCCACGCCGCGTTGCCGGAAAATGAACGAAACAAAATCGGAATCACAGATAATTTGGTGCGTATTTCATTGGGCATCGAAGACCACGAAGATTTGATCGATGACTTGCGAAATGCCTTGAAAACCATCACGAAATAAACAATATATCAAGACTCTTTTATTATTCGTGTTAATACAACAATACGAAAATATAAGAGAACATATTCCAAAACCTGTATTTTTCGTACAAAAAAGCAAGACTCGATTTCTCGATTTCTATAAAACATAATTTTGTGAACGCCGGAGATGTATATTTGTTCCTGATGAGAAAGGAATATTTGACTTACCGGCTTCACTCGCAACCTTAAAAAATTTTACAATGACCTACGTTCGATCCTCAATTTTAAGCATGGACGGCTACTCGCCCGGCGAACAACCAACAAATTTGCTCAACACAATCAAACTAAACACCAACGAAAATCCTTACCGCGCTTCAGAAAAAGCTTATGATGCTATTCGAGAGATTTTGACAATCGGACTCTCGCGTTATCCTAATCCGGTTGGTGAAAAATTTCGTGAAGCCGCCGCCGAAAAATTTAACATTTGCCCGGAATCAATACTCTGCGGCAACGGCAGCGATGACCTATTGACAATTTTAACACGCACTTTTGTCGACTCCGGCGATACGATTAGATTGGCATACCCAAGTTATAGCCTCTATCTTTCGCTCGCTCAAATTCAAGGGGCAAAAAGCGAAATGATAAAATTTAACAACGATTGGACATTGCCCGATGAATTTTATAAATCTTCAAATCAGCGATTACGTCTTGCTTTTTTGCCTAATCCAAATTCGCCGTCGGGTACGGTAATTCCGAAATCCAGAATATTGGAGATAGCCGAACGTTTACCTTGTCCTCTTGTTGTTGATGAGGCGTATGCAGATTTCGCGGAGGAGAGTTGTATGGACTTGGTCAATGAGTGCGAGCGAATCATAATAACGCGAACATTCAGCAAATCGTATTCATTAGCAGGTATGCGATTCGGATTCCTCGCCGCCGCACCGCAACTCATAAACCAAATGATGAAAGTCAAAGATTCCTACAACTGCGACACAATCTCAATCGCCGCCGCAACCGCCGCCATCAACGACAACGATTGGCTAAAAAACAACAGAAAAAAAATAATCGAAACAAGAACCCGACTCACAAAAAAAATGAAAGAACTCGGATTCAACGTCCCCAACTCACAAGCCAACTTCACATGGAACACAAACACAAAGTACGCCGCACAACAAATCTACGAATACCTAAAATCAAACGGAATACTTGTACGATACATGAACTATAAAGATTGGGGAGATGGTTTACGAATAAGCGTCGGCACAGACGACCAAATTGACAAATGCCTCAAATACATCGAAACCTACATGTCACAATCTAACTCATAAACGATCACACACGAGGCTCGCACGCAAGCGAAAATGTCACTCCAACTGACATTTCATCTAACACTTAATCGCGGCAAGTTTGCTTACATACGACCATCTACCAATAATGATTTTTAAACCTCGCCGTCTTGTCAGGAACATCCCAACAAGACAGCGAACTTAACCAATGCCGTAAACGCAACACAAGATAATAAAACCTGTCGTTGGCATCTTGAACTATCGGACAAGGTCTTTTTTGAATTCGCTAAACGATTTGCAAGTCAACGCAGACTGAAACAAAGAATCAAGCGCAACCGCATCCGAATACGACTCAACACTCTCCCGAATATCACTCGGAACCTCCCTCTTAAAACGAGTCGAAAGACAAGTTAATACCATATCTTTCTTAACCTGTAATTTAGTACGTTCTTCACCGATTTTTATGCCTCGTTTTTCACCTCGTTCTTCACCTCGTTTTTCGCCGATT
>JAISQS010000326.1 GCA_031274045.1 Planctomycetaceae bacterium
AGTCTTCAAAACAATGCATCCTACCAACCGTCGCGTTATATTCACAATGGAAAGATTGATATGGAACTTTTGTTGTGTGATTTTCAGGTATTTTGGCGTGAGAACGGCGCGATTTGGAAGGAGAAGTATTTGTATAAGGAAACGGCACCGCATTTGGTGTTGATGGCTTTTTTGCAACGAATAATCAACGGCGGCGGCAAAATTATTCGCGAAATGGCTGCTGAGACAGGACGATTAGACCTTCTTGTTGTGTACGGCGAAAACAAATATCCTATTGAGTTGAAAATCCGTCACAATAAAAATGCGTACCAAAAAGGTCTTGAGCAAACCGCCGGATATATGGAATCGTTGGGTTGTAAAAATGGTTGGCTTGTTGTTTTTGACCGACGGCAGAATATTTCTTGGGAAACAAAATTATTTGTCCGTAATGAGTCATTCGACAATAAAACAATTACAATAATCGGATGCTAATCATTGCAGTATTTTACAAAATTTTTTTAACACAAAGTCAGTTATATTTGAACTGATAAATTTACATAAAAAATATAAAAATAAATGGAACGTTATCCTAACTTAAAGGAATCAGATCCGGAGATATATAGTCTAATCCAAAAAGAATCGGAGTACGAATCAACAACGCTCAAGATGATAGCGTCGGAGAGTTATGCTTCGTATAGTGTTCTTGAGGCGTGTGGTTCGATGTTGACGGACAAGTACGCGGAGGGGTATCCGGGTTCGCGGTATTATGAGGGGAATGAGTTTGTTGATTGTGTGGAGAATCTTGCAATAGATCGGGCAAAAGTTCTCTTTGGTGCCGAACATGTCAACGTGCAACCATACAGCGGTTCGCCTGCCAATCAAGCTGTTTATCGTGCTTTGCTCAAAATTGGCGATAAGGTTATGGGTATGCCTGTTCCTGCCGGCGGACATTTGACGCATGGTTGGAAGGTGAACTTTTCGGGTATGGATTACGTGCAAATTCCATACGGACCCGACCCGACTACAGGACATTTCGACATGAATCTTATTCGCGAAACGGCAAAACGTGAACGTCCGCGAATGATTTGGGTTGGCGCAACCGCATATCCGCACAAGATCGAATACAAAGATTTTGCAGAGATAGCAAATGAAATTGATGCGTATCTTGTGGCGGACATTTCGCACATTAACGCAATAATTATCGCGGGGATGCATCCCGATCCGGTGCCGTGTTGTGATGTTGTTACGAGTACGAGTCATAAAATGTTGCGGGGTCCGCGAGCGGGATTCATCTTGTCAAAATTGGAAGACCGTTTCCAAAAAAAATATCATCCCGACGACAAATGGGGACTAGCGAAAAGAATTGATCGCGCCGTTTTTCCGGGATTGCAAGGAGGTCCGCACTTGCACATCATCGCGGGAATGGCTGTGGCTTTCAAAGAAGCAATGAGTGACGATTTTAAAAAGTACGGAGTTCAAATTGTCCGCAACGCGAAGTCTCTTGCGGAGTCGTTGTTGGGCAAGGGATGGAAGTTGGCGGGCAATGGTACGGACACGCATTTGTTGATACTTGATTTTCGTGATAAAGATTTCACGGGCAAAGAAGCCGCTGCCGCACTAGCAAAATCAGGAATAATTGCAAACTTCAACATGGTGCCGGGCGATCATAGAAGCCCATTTGTGACAAGTGGAGTACGACTTGGCACACCTTCGTTGACTGCGATGGGAATGAAAGAAGTTGACATGATTAAAGTGGCAAATTGGATCGACCGCGTCTGTCGCAACATAAAGAATATTGATGACCACGCGGAAAATATAAAAAACGAAATCGCCGACTTCTGCAAGAATTTCAAAATACCCGGCATAAGAGAATAACCGCCAAACATCACGCCGCTAGAAAATTTTTGAACCGTAAAGGACACAAAAATCACTCAAAGATCGCAAGACTCGCCAAGAAATGCCTTGTGAATTTTGCGAAATTTTTTTGCGTTCTTTGCGGTAAAAAATCATTCCAATATTGTCAATGTCCGAACAATCTTGCTGGTGAATTATTTTGTGTGGGGTAATTTGATTTATTGAATTCGGCGGGGAGTGCGGGTGAGCGGGAGAGTCGAAACAGATTTCTGCGATGCGGGATTGATAGTTGTTCCGGTTCGGTTATGTCTTGGTCAATAGCATTTTGAGCTGTTTTGGGAACAGGCTCAAGTTGCATCTGTTCAATAAAAGGATTGAGCGTTGGTGCGTTTGGTTGTGTGGTGATTTGTGATTCTTGGTTCTGAATTTGGTCTGTGTGGGGTTGTGGTTGTGTGGTGTTGTTTGGTAGATAAGAGTCTGTGTTGTTGGTATCGTTGGAGTCTTCTCGATTCCACCATTTGAAAATACCGTCAAGAAGCGACACCGCTTCCTTGCTCTTTTCAAGTTTATCCTCGATCTGGTCGCGTAAATTCTGAACGCTTCCAAATATTGTTGACAACGAATTTGCTGATGACTGTGGTTGCTCGGTATCTTGGTCTTTGTTTTTGCCGTCAAGTTGTTCGTCGAAAAGGTCAATTTGAGTCCGCAGCATTTTGCAAGATTCGTCGGGAAGAAACAATTTGACCTGAACGATCAAATTCGCGATAGTATTACCAACCTTTGACTCAAACACAATCGACCGACTCTTCTCACAAATCATAACCGCAAAAAATGTAATCACCATGCAAATCAATAACCCTTTCGCAAAACCAAGAATTGCCCCAAGAAGACGATCATATTTGGCAAGACGAAATTTCTCTATAAGACTTCGAATCATCGAATGCAAAAAACGAATCGCAATCATCGTTGCAACAAATAAAATAATCATTGCTCCGATATTGTCCCAAGGCGATTCCGCTGGTATCGAAGGCGCAAGTAAAAAAGAAAATCGCGACGACACAACCCAACAAACAACATAAGAACCAACAGACACAATCTGCGCAACCATGCCCGAATACAGCCCGCGCACTACAAAAAACAACAATATCAAAAATACAACTACATCAAAAATAGTCATCACAAATAAAATATTTTAAAGCAAATAAATACCAAAAATTACACGCCCAAAAAATCATAAACGAACTATAACAATTTTCATAAAAACAGACAATAGCAATTTGACAAACAACATCATTCAAACCAACCCGAAACCAACACAAATCATAAACGCATTCACGCAACGTTAGCGACGGGGGCTTGCTGCCGATGAAATGGAGCGGTTCATGCGTTAGTGATCGTAAGGTAGGCAACCGACCGCTGGGCGGTTGCGTCGCCAGTAAATCATTATCGCTCGTCAACAGCGGGAGCGTGAAACGCATTGATATTCCAAACCGCACCCATCGGCGTAGCCGACAATAGCCGCGAAGCGGCGACGGACTGGAACGCGGGCGTCCCGCCCGCCTAAGTGCATTAGGAAACCGAATAAGTTTGGAAGGAACGCCAAGACGTGTTGGAGAAAATTTGCCAACCCGTTTTGGCGTTCAGTTCCAACTTGTTCGGTTCTATTACGCACAGAGGCGGGCGGGACGCCCGCGTTCCAGTCCGTCGCCGCTACGCGGCGAATAACGAGGCATCCCGCGCGCCTAAGTGCATCAGGAAACCGAACAAGTTTGGAAGGAACGCCAATACGTTTTGGTAAAAGTTATCCGTTACGTTTTGGTGTTCCATTGGTTTTCGCCGTACAAGATGCGGGCGGGTTTGTCCGCGTTCGAATCGTTTAATCGTAAGACAATTTTAGTAAGAGAATTTATTGAATGGAGTATCGTTGTGACGGCGTTGTTTTATTTTTCTTAGTTCATCGGGTTCGGGTTTTGTTGTTGTATCATTTTTTTCGGTTTCGATTTTGTCTTTTTTATTGGTGTCGTTGGTGTTGGGTGGTTCGACTAGGGTTGGGTTACGTTCTTGCCAATTTTGGTATTGGTATTC
>JAISQS010000429.1 GCA_031274045.1 Planctomycetaceae bacterium
AAATCTATTGACAAATAACAATGACGGAACAAGTCTATTACAAAAATAAAATTCCTCACTTTATGTCCTTTGTGCATTCGTACGCAACATATTTTTTTCGTTGCGTACAGAGTCACGAAGTACACAGAAGTACACAAAGAAGTGGGGGGCTACTCAACAATGATAGATGCGGTACAATGTTCGCCCGTCGCCGATTGGCTGGTTGGAGATTATCAGTTTTTATTTTGTATCTCGCATCTTCTCCGCAATTGATGACGACCAGCAGGCAGATTACACACGACGTACAATAATATTGAGAGAGTGTTCTTTACAGCTTTTTGCTTATTTTGCGGCTTGTAAATTTTGCTTGTGACGATTCCAAATTTCGGTATACCAATACGGTCAATTGAAAGTTAGACCGTGTCAATTTGATCAACATGACTATATAACATAGTATAGAGATCAAAGTAGTGGTGATCGACAATAATGACGAACGAATCCAAATCAAACACGCCGTATACGGTATAACAACCTAACGTTTCTACGAAATCTATCAGACGATCAGGAGATATATAAAAATGGCTCAACAAAGAATAGACTTGAGGAATATTGCAGATGTTACAATCGCAGCATGTCGGGACATGAAGCTCAACGACGACCTCGTTATACAAGAATGGGGAGATCAGTTGATTGGGCTTTTGGAAGATAAAAATTGTCGGAAGTTACTTGTGAATTTTGAAAAAGTTATGTTTATGTCCAGTTCAGCACTCCGCGCGCTAATCACTCTCAACAAAAAGATACGCGAAGTCGGGGCAACTTTGTTCCTCTGCGGAATTGACGAAAACATAATGGAAGCATTCAGAATCACACGACTCGACAACGTATTCCAAATTAAAAAAACCGAAGACGACGCTATCCGCTCTTTTCAGTAAACAGCACCAAATCACCGAATAACCATGTCAGTTTTTTTGTGCCAAAAAACAACAATCCGATCAACACAGCTCATTACGCTGTTGTCGGTTGTTGTTCGTTGATCGATCAGCAAAAAATGTCATCCCAAAGAACAACATAACGCTGCTGATGTTTTTTATAATATGTAACGCGCTGCCAACTTCACCGATTTTGTTGCGTCAATGCGGCTGGTCAAATTGCGGTTAATCCTGCTATTGAGCAACACACGCAAGTAAACCGCAAACGCAAACAACGTAAACGAAATCTCACACGCTTGCTGTTATTGACATTTCGCCGAAAGGTTGATGACGGTAGGTTGGGTGACGGTTGAGGTGCAGCCGCGAACCTTCTTTTATACTAAGGGCAGTTAATTTCGGCTCGACGAATCGGCAATTACCCGACAAACACTACACATAAAGTTGTAGCAAAGGGCAAAGCCGCCGCATCACATACCAACACGGTACAGCAGCGGATAACACAGGTTGATCAATCGCAGTTCGCGAACAAATCAAACTACAATAATCGAGCAGAAAAAAGGTATATCATTGTTTTTTCGGAGTGGTAACTTATGAACTCACAGACATGGAAATGGTCAAATACTTGTTCATTTGCAAGCGACATGAATTTTGCGCATAAGCTGATTGATCAAGTAATGGAGCAACTCGAATCGTCAGAGTGGTCAGCCAAAGAAAAATTTCACATAAATATGGCTCTTGAAGAGGCATTGGTGAATGCCGTACAACACGGTAACGACTCCGATCCAAATAAAAACGTACATTTCAGTTGCAATCTCAACGACGACCTGATCTCGGTTAGAATTGAGGACGAAGGACCGGGCTTCGATCCCGATGCCATACCGGATCCGACCGATGCCGAACACATTATGGTCGCATCAGGTCGGGGCGTGTTGCTGATAAAGAGCTTCGTTACCCGCGCGAAATGGAACGAGAAAGGTAACGTACTTGAATTTGAAAAAGAACGTGCCATCGTCTCATAACCGCATCTCAAAAAATACCACTTGAATGTCAACAACACGAAATGCTACACACCACACACGACTTGCAATATTGATTTCGTTGGCAAAGAGTTGATGCGGAATGCAGAGTTGCTGATCTGATTGAGTGTGCCGTTATCGTGCGTAGTGAGTTGTTTTGTGTAATAGAGTAAAAACAATTTGGAGATGAAAAATGAAATCCAGACCACGTGTATTTTTATCAGGATTTGCAGATGAATCGACTGCGAACAAAACAATCGTCGAGCAATTTGCAGTCTACGCAGCATTGGGTCTGCAATATTACAGCATCCGGTTTGTCAATCTTGGCGAGGGGATAAAAAACGTGATGAAACTGACCCGCGCCGACATCCAAAAAATTCGTCAATTCCAAGATGAATACGGTCTGAACGTTTCTTCCCTCGGTTCGCCAATCGGAAAAACAAAACTCGAAGATGTTGATGATGGTACAACTAACTCTTACGTTCCTTTTGAAAAATATCTTGACGAAGTGCGTCTTGCTTGTGATTTGGCGCATGCACTTGAAACAAAACTTATACGCGGTTTCTCATTCTATCATCCGAAGGGGACAGACCCTTACGATTACTTGCCGAAAACGGTTGAGCAACTTGGCAAAATTGCGGAGATATGCCATCGCAGTGATTTAACTTTCGGGCTTGAGGTTGAGGCGAATCTTGTTGGTCAAAACGGGACAATACTAGCGGAGATTTACAGGCAAGTGAACCATCCCGCAATGGTACTGATTTTCGACGGAGCTAACATAGTCATGCAAGGTTACAACACCCTCGAAATCTACGAACAATACGAATCAATGAAAGCCGGAATCGGTTGGCTGCACATCAAAGATTACGCTAACCCGCGACATGTTGAGCGCAACGATAAAGGCGTACATGTTGAGGAGGACAAGATGTCGAATTTTTGTCCTGCTGATTGTGGTGAGACCGGACACGAGCGTATATTTCGTGATCTTGCGGTGATATTGCCGGCGTTGGAAGAGAAGCTCAAAGGTCGCGGTTTGCCCGGCGTTTTTGTTGATCTTGAGCCGCATTTGAAGGGTGGCGGACAATTCGGAGGTTACAGCGGACCGGACGGAATGGGTGTCGCGTTGCGGTCTCTTTGCAAGACGCTCGATTTTACAGGAATTGCATATCATCTGCGGGATTTCGACGATGTTAAAGCCGCAAGAGGATTTTGATAAACTACTACCAAGTTCTCTAATTTCTATTGCGTAATTTTCATTCGGCGGAATAACTCACAGGAAGCTAACGGAAGGTAAGAGAAGAATAGAATATTGTCAACAGATTTTACAGATTGGCTCTTTTATATTTTTTTGTTGGTGTACTAACATGAAGTAATAAAATAGTTTTTGCAAAACCGAACCGCAACTGGTAACCAATTTCCCCTCCCTTAATAACACACGAAGTTCCCCTCG
>JAISQS010000471.1 GCA_031274045.1 Planctomycetaceae bacterium
TTCTTAACACGTGTTAATATAGAAAAAAAAAAAAAAAATAAGCAAGATGAAAATTTGGATTTTTTGAAATTTGTCCAAAAAACCATTTTCAACCTCTCCGTAAATTTCGACTATAACGAATATAACGACAACAAAAAAATTTTGAGATTTCTTGCAATTTTTTAGTTATTGGGTGGAACAATTCACAGGAAGTTAAGGAAAGATAATGGAAGAATATTTTTGTCAACAGATTTTGCAGATTATTTCTGATTTTGTGTGGGCATTACATTGCGCCATTTATCAAGCACTGTATCAATGCCCCGCATCAACGCCCTGAAAGGGCAATCAGCATTAGCACGTGGCGATGCCCCGTTATACCACACAAGTCATAAACGCATTCGCATGACGTTAGCGACGGTAGCTTGCTACCGACGAGATGGTGCGGTTTATGCGTTGGTGATCGTAAGGTGGGCAACCGACTGCCAGGCGGTTGCGTTTTCGGCGAGCGAAGCAAGACGAAAACAGTGGGGCAGAACACGCATCGGCAAAACCAAATTGCCCAAACGTTTGGCGTTTTGGTTTTGCCGATGCGTGTTGGCGATCCAGTTGTCGGCTTGCGTCGACGCTATTCACCAAGAAAGCCTGGCAGTCGGTTGCCCACCTTACGTTTGCCAACACGTTTTGGCGTTCAGTTCAAACTTGTTCGGTTCTATTACGCACAGAGGCGGGCGGGACGCCCGCGTTCCAGTCCGCGCCGCTTCGCGGCAATTTTTTTACTTGCGGCGCAACGGCAAACTTATGTGGTATAACCGGAGGCAATCCCCCCGTCGCTAACGTTGATATATAAATCTCCTACAACGTCCAAATAGATCATCAATTTTTATTTTCAGTATTTTCAATATTTTCAGTTTTGAGGAAGGCTTTTAATTTTTCCATTCCGTCTTTCATTGATATGATTGGTTTGTAGTTGAAATCTTTTTTTGCTTTTGTGATGTTTAGGTAGTGTGTTTGTGCTAATTGTGCTGCGAGGAATCTTGTCATTAGTGGTTCTGATTGTGATTGTTTTATTTTTGCCCATGCTTCTAGGATGGTTCCGAGATACCATGCGGTATTGAAAGATATAGATTTTGTTACTTTCGGCAGACCGCATGTTTTCAAGACATCGTTTATCCATTCCCAGCAATTAACCGGTTCGCCTTGTGAGATGAAATATGGGTTTCCGTTGACGGGGCTATTTTTATCAGTGAGAGCGTCTGCGGCTTGAATGTGAGCGGCGGCGGCGTTTTCAACAAACACGATATCGATCATATTTGTCCCGTCGCCAACACGGAAAAGTCTCCCGCGTCTTGCCCGATCCAGCAATCGCGGAATCAAATGCCGGTCTCGCACTCCAATAATCAAATGCGGTCTAATCGAACACGTCAACAACTCCGACGTACCCGAAAGATCAAGTATCAACTTTTCCGCAATCGCTTTGCTATGCGGATAGTGGGCTAACCATTTTTTGGGATACGGCAATGATTCATCGGACGCAGGTTGGGATGTGCAATCAAAAGTTACGCTTGCGCTGCTGGTGTAGATCAATTTGCGCACGTGCGTTTCAAAACACGCATCAATTATGTTTTGTACGCCGACGACATTGGTTTCGTAAAACGGTTTCCAATGAACGGAGATACTTGGGATGGAAGCGGTGTGGAAAACGGTATCGATTCCGCGACATGCTTCCGTCAAGGACGCGCGGTCTCTGACATCACCCAAATAAAACTCGACTCCGCTCGCAAGATCGTCTGGCTTGCGGCGGCTCAAAATACGGACTTTCTCGCCGCGTTGGACGAGTTGGTTCACAATCTCGCCGCCAAGAAATCCGCTACCACCTATTACAAGATTCATACTAAAAACTAATGTTGAAAGATAAATGCTCTTTTATATTTTTGTGTTGATGTGATCGGTGTTGATGAAATCAATCGTCATATTTGCGAGTCCGCCGTCAACTAAACCGACTAAACCGATCCGACATCAACACGCCGAACTCCACCGTATTATCGGTTCCGGTAATTTCATGTATGATGTTGTGACTTGTGTCGTGGCGGCGGTGTTGCGAAGTTGACATTGGCAATTAGAGATTGAACTCTTTGGTATATGTCTCCGTCAAATTTTTCTCGTTCATCAACCTTAACCCTTTATTGAAAAGGTCGCGTATTATGGCAGAAATAGCGTTATTGTTCAAGCGTAGTTTTATTTTTTGTGTGTCGTGGTTGGATTTTAGATTGCGGCGGGCAGATGTTGATTGTTTTTTGTTTGGGGGTGTTCGTATATTTGTTGCGGTTTTATTTGGATTATTTATTGCAACGATAAATGTAGGCTGCCGTCAATCGGATGTTGGCGGTGTATCAAATTTGCCGAATCGATCAACTCAACAATCAGCACAAAAAAATATTCCACAAGCGGCTCCGCAACGAATCGTTTCGACAACTCCTGCGATTACGGAGTTGCTTTTTGAGGTTGGTCTTGGTGACAGGGTTGTTGGTGACAGTCAATTTACTGTGTATCCGCCGGAGGCGGCGAAGATAGAAAAGATTGGCGGGCTTTATGACAGGAACAACGAGAAGATTCTGTCGTTGAAGCCGGATTTGGTGATTTATCCGGTGGAGGATGTTCAGTTCAGGCAGACGTTGTTGGAGATGGGTTTGGTTGGGCTTGGAGTTGATCATCGTTCGCTTGCGGGAGTTTTGGAATCGTATGAGTTGGTTGGTAAGTGTTGCGGCGGGGATTCGCTTGCGATTGCGTTGGACAAGAGGCGTGTGTTTGAAAATTTTTTGCAAGAGTGCCGTGACAATTCCGGGTCAAGAGAACGTGGGCGGTTGGGTGTGTTGGTTTGTGTTGATCGGCAACGAGGCACGAATCGGATAGATGGTGTTTATGTTGCGGCGAAGGGGACTTTTTTTGATGAAGTGATAAATTTGGCGGGGGGCAAAAACGCGGTGACAAAATCAATCTTGCCGTATCCAAACATCACGGCAGAGGCAATTATCGAATTTAATCCCGACGTAATCATCGACATCCAAGTCATCCGCATCTCGCAAAACAATGACAACGCCATCGAGTCATTGCGCAATGACTGGCAAACCTTGCACAAATCAATCAACGCCGTAAAAAACAACAACGTATTCATTATTACGGATGATTACGCGCCGGTGCCGGGACCTCGGACTCCTTTGCTGATAAAAAAGTTTAGGGAGATTTTGGACGCTTGCGATTTGGACAAATCAAATTAACGTATATCAAAAAACCGCGAATACACAACGTAAAAAATATTACCGCGAAGCGGCGCGGACTGGAACGCCTCGTTATACCACACATCTTTTAAGATGCTTTTTTTTGAGAATACGAAATAAACGAAAAATACGAAATATAACGAAATAGATTTTTAACGCTAAACACGCTAAAAAACGAAATTCGCGAAAGTGATTTTAAAAATTGTGTTCATTAAAATTTCGCGCATTTTGTATTTTCGTGTATTTCGCGTTAAAAAAATTTTCGAAATTACTTTCGTTTATTTTGTATGTTTCGTATTCTCAAAAAAAGATGTGTGGTACAACAAGGG
>JAISQS010000539.1 GCA_031274045.1 Planctomycetaceae bacterium
TTGACTCTTTGCGTCTTTGCGCGCAAAATAAAATAGACAGTTACAAATAAAATCACCCAATCTGTCCAGTGTGAAAATCAACCCCACCAGAAACGAAACACAAGGAATGATTTTCCTAAAAATCAGGAAAGTTTAAGTTTAATGGTTAGTCCAATAAATAGAATTATACTTGTTGTAATAGGACAATGATAAGTTCTTTTTTGGGGACTGCAATTATTTCGATTCATTGATAACAGGATGCGGTGTTACCTCGCTTTTAACCCAACAACATAATAATGAAAACGAATATTGGTATCCACTGTTTTGAGTCTAAAAGAACAGTGAACAGTTAAAAACTCAACCTGTTTTCATAACATTACCAAAGAATTGTATTATGTCGGTATCGGAAACGAAACCCGGATTATTTCGGAACGAAGCGGAAAAGTGTTACGGTTCGCCGGAAAAATTGGATGAATCCATTCATTTGATTTCCCGTTTTGAATGGCTTTTGTTGTTGGCGGGTTGTCTTATTTGCGCAGTTCTTTTGTGGTGGGGACTTTTTGGAACGATTGATGTTCGCGTGAACGGCGTGGGAATTTTGGCGTTTCCAGAGGGAACGCCTTCCGTGTCCAGCAAAGTCGCCGGTATTGTCGATAAAATCTATGTCAAACTCGAACAAAAAGTAACCGCCGGCGATTTGATTGCGTACGTTTATCAATCCGATCTTGATATAAGAGAACAAACGTTGCAAAAAGAACTCGATGAATACATCAGTTTACACGAACGCCTGAAAACACTGGAAACCACCAACCTCAAAGACTCGTTATCGGCACTCAATAACCAGAAGAAACAACTTGAACAATCAATCGAAACAACAAATAAACAAAATCAGATTTATCAGGAACAACAGGACAGTTATCAGCGTCTTTATGAAAAAGGAATTGTTTCCAAACAAGATTTAGACAAAGCGGGCGTGACGCTCCTCAATGGTCAATTAAGTTTAAAATCGCTGCAAAACCAAATACAATCGTTACTCAAATCAATCAGCGATATCAACACCGGTTATCACGCCGCCATTCAGCAACGCGAATTGAATATCAGCAACAAAAAAAATGAAATACTGCAACTACAACATCAACGCGAAGAAGATGGAAATTTGTACGCCACTCATGACGGAGTTGTTTGCGAAATTTCCGTTGCGCAAGGAGAGCGTGTCAATGTCAATCAAACCGTCATTCTTATTGATGTAAGAGAACAAAAACAAGATTCAAATGAATCGATCGAAATTGAAGCCATCGTTTTTGTATCATCAGTTCAGGCAAAAAAAATTCGCTCCGGTCAACAGTCGCTCATTTCACCGACCATCGTTCGACCTTCACAATACGGTTCCATCAAAGGACAAGTTCTTTTTGTTTCCGATTATCCCGCGACTCCGGCACGCTTGGATTCGTTGTTTCCCAACTCGACATTGGACGAACAACTTCTTGCACAAGGAAGCGTGTTTGAGGTTCATTTACAATTGGAAAAGAGCAATACCTCGCCAAGCGGTTATCACTGGACAAGCGGAATGGGACCACCTGTACGTTTAACAGTAGGAACCATGACCAACGCCATGATTTGTGTCGAACAACGTCGCCCTATTTCGTACTTGTTACCATTTATTGAACAGTTTTTTCTCGGAGTTGATAATTACGGAGTTTATGGAAAATGATTCGTCTACCGTTTTTTCGCCGCCGCCGAACACCAAGCTTTATTCAAATGGAGCAAACGGAATGCGGTGCCGTTGCGCTCGGTATGATTCTTGCGTCCTTTGGACGCTGGGTTCCCATCGAAGAATTGCGGACGTTGTGCGGCATTAATCGTGACGGCTCAAATCTCCTGAATATCATTCGCGCAGGTCAACATTTCGGACTGAATTGTGAAGCGTACAGAAAATCTCTGGACGATTTGAAAAAAACAGAACAACTCGGAATTCTCTTTTGGGGATTCAATCATTTCGTTGTCTATGAAGGTTATTATGGCGGACATTTTCATATCAACGACCCCGCTTCGGGTTCACGAGTTTTGTCGGAAAAAGAATTCAGCCGAAGTTATACCGGCATTTTTGTAACTGCGGAAAAGACGGACGCGTTCACTCGCGGAGGAACACGCCCCAGCACTTGGAGATGGCTCATCGGCAGACTGCGGCATTCAAAGTCCGTTTTCTTTTTTATTTTTACAGCAGCACTCATTCTTGTACTGCCGACCTTATGCACCGCTGTTTGTAACAAATTATTTTACGATGACATTCTCACGGACTCGCCTTTTTGGTTACGTCCTTTTTTGACGTTTTTTCTTTTGACCATTTTGTTTCAAGGCATTTTTACCTGGCTGCAAAATCTTTCAACGGAAAAATTACGTACCAAACTTTCCATTTCGTCATCGTCGGAGTTTTTCCGGCATTGTCTGCAATTATCGACCGCGTTTTTTTCCAATCGACATGCAGGCGATCTTAGCGCAAGAGTTCAGGAAAACAATATTGTTGCGCAACTTCTTTCATCGAAATTGACAACAAATTTATTGAACTTTTTTCTGATCGGAATTTACGGCATTCTCATGTTGTTGTTTGATCCGGTTTTGACTTTGATTGCGGTTGCCGCGATTGTATTTAATGCTCTCACGATTGCTTGGGTTCAGCGTTACCGTGTTGATCTCAATAAGCGGCTTGCTCAGGAATCGGCACATCAAACAGCGGTTGCCGCCGGAGGAATCCAGATTATTGAAACGTTTAAGTCGTCCGGTCAGGAAGACCTTTTTTTTACACGCTGGGCTGATTCTCAGGTGAAAACGGTCAATTCAACACAACGGTTACGAACTTATTCCGCAGTGGTCGAAGCGTTGCCTGCGGCGATGTCCGGTATCACCAACGCGGCACTGTTTTGCTTGGGCGGCTTGCAAGTGATGGACGGGAAAATGACGTTTGGCGATTTGATCGCGTTCCAGTCCTTGATGCTTTATTTCATCGCACCGGTCAACGGACTCACCTCGTTAAGCGGTGATCTTCAGTCAATCCAAGCCAACATCGGACGTTTGAACGATGTTTTGAACAATGAACGTGACCCGCTTCTTATCGAACAAGAAAAAGCCGAAAAAAATCCGAACCGTTTCCAATCAAATTATTCACAACGTTTAAAGGGCAAAGTGGAACTTCGCCATGTCTCTTTCGGATATAATCCGTTGGCGCGTCCTTTAATTGAGGATTTTTCGTTACTTATTGAGCCGGGGAAACGTATTGCTCTTGTCGGGGCAAGCGGCAGCGGAAAAACAACGATTGCCCGAATGATTGCCGGATTGACCCGTCCGACAAAAGGTGACATTTTCTTTGATGATATTCCGGTACAGGAAATTCCGCGTTTTGTTTTAGCGCAGTCCATCGCAATGGTCAATCAGGATATCATCTTATTTGAAGGGACAATTCGGGATAACTTAACGATGTGGAACCAAACGATAGACGATCAGGTTCTGACAATGGCTGCGAAAGATGCGGAGATTTATGATCCGATTACGCAACGTCTCGGTTCGTTCGATGCGGTTGTTGAGCAGTTGGGACAAAATTTTAGCGGCGGACAACGTCAACGACTTGAAATTGCCCGTGCGTTGGCTGGAAATCCGTCAATCCTGATTATGGACGAGGCAACTAATTCACTGGATACCATCACCGAAAAACAAATTGATACAAATATACGGAAACGCGGTCTTACCATGATTATTTCCGCCCATCGATTGAGTACCATTCGCGATTGTGACGAAATTATCGTCCTCAGTGAAGGAATTGTCGTTGAACGCGGACAACATGAAGAACTTGTCAAAAACGGACGTTTTTACACAAAATTGATTCAGTCGGAATAAATATAGATTTGTTCCATATTGTCTGATTTTTGTTAAGAAATGAAGAATTTTGTCAACAGATTATACAGATTATACAGATTTCAATAAGAAGCTAATCTGTATCATCTGTAAAATCTGTTGACAATAACAACAATAATGAAAGTAACTGTCTATTTTAATTTGCTCGCGGAGACGCAAAGAGGATTTGCGGTGATCTTTTGAACTAAAACAATTCCGTAAAACAATTCCGTAAAAAACTCCGAAGGAGTTGACTTTGGATA
>JAISQS010000575.1 GCA_031274045.1 Planctomycetaceae bacterium
AACAAACCTTTTTTGGCACGCAGATGTCACTGATTATCAGGATTTGCGCAGATTTTTTTATGAATGCCTGTTCTTTTTTGTCCGCGAATACATTTAAAATCTGCGTTATCTGCGTGCTAAAAAATGTTAAGGTAGATATTTTTTTACGAATATTTTTTTTGATTTGTGCATGTTGATTTAGCCGCGTGATCAATTTATCCAGCGGGCAACATCTTTTGCCCAGTAGGTCAGGATGATGTTTGCACCGGCGCGAGTGATTGCGGTTAATGATTCCAAGACGGCGGCTTGTTCGTCGATCCAACCTTTCTCGGCGGCGGCTTTGATCATGCAGTATTCTCCTGACACGTTGTATGCGGCGATTGGTACTCCTTCGAATTTATCTTTTGCGGCTTTGATAATGTCAAGATACGCGAGAGCGGGTTTGATCATTATGATGTCTGCGCCTTCGTTTACATCGAGGTAGATTTCGCGGATTGCTTGTTTTGCGGAGGCGGCGGGGTTCATTTGGTAGGAGTGGCGGTTTCCTGATTTTGGGCTGCTTTCGGCGGCATCGCGAAATGGTCCGTAGAATGAGCTGGCGTATTTGGCGGAATAACTCATGATAGGAATGTGTGAGTATCCAATGTTGTCAAGACATTTTCTGATTCGCCAAACCATCCCATCAATCATACCGCTAGGCGCAACCATATCCACACCGGCTTCCGCTTGGATGATTACTTGACGTGCAAGATTTTCAAGCGTCGCGTCGTTGTCAACTTCTTGTTGACCGGAAGGGAGATTGCGAAGAACGCCGCAATGACCATGATCGGTATATTCGCAAAAACATACGTCCGCAATAACAAGAATATCATCACCGGCAACTGATTTTGCCGCGCGTATAGCTTGGGCAATTATTCCGTCTTGGTTCATTGCGTCGCTTCCGTTGGCATCTTTTTGATCCGGTATTCCAAATAGAATTACACCGCCAAGACCAAGCGAAACGGCTTCTTTGATTTCCTTCTCAAGCTCATCAATTGACAATTGAAATTGGTTTGGCATTGAGGGGATTGGTTGCCTGATGTTGTTGCCCGTTCGGACAAATAACGGCAATATTAAACGCTCCGGCGAAATAAAATTCTCGCGCACCAAATCACGCAAAACACGGTTATAACGCAACCGGCGCATGCGGGTTGTTGGAAAGTTGTAGTCTGACATTGTGATTATGTTTGTATAGTATAGTTTGGGTTAGTTAAAGTTTACGCATGTGATTTTTACCACGTAGTGAACGGGTGATTGATTACGGCAAGTAAATCAACACAAGTGAATCAACACGCGGGAATCTGCACACGGGTTTTGTCAAAAAATTAAAAACACGGTAATGGTTATTATAGAATAAAGGGCTACCTCAACAATGCCCAATGAAGTATAGACCATTATATTGTACATTAAGGTTCTAAAAAAGCGTTCGTTGTGTTTTTCGAATGCGCGGATTGCCAGAATGTACGCAACCAAAACATACAACATCAATCCTATCGGCAAGAAAACATACCACGATATAAAACCGTAACCATGTTTTGGATCAAGCCCGTACAATACCGACGCGATTGACCAAAACCCCATAAACGCCGCAAAAGGAACCAATATCGGAAAAAAAATAACACCGAAAGAAAGTGTATTTGCAGCCCAAAAAAAAACGTAACCGGCTAATGTATTTATCCGGGCAATAAACGAAAAGGCAAACAACAACGCCCACAACATAGCAAAGAAAAAGACGACAGTAATCAATATAAAAAATTTCTCAACACCCATAATAACAGATAAACCAGTCAACAACGGCAACATTAACCCTTGTACCAAAGAATATCGTATTATTGCTACGCTCAGGTATCCGTGCAATTTTTGGCGGGGCGACAGAGGAACGATCAAGAATAATTCGTCGGCTTGTTTCATGTTTGATAAATAACTACAACCGGACAAAAATCCCAACCAGAATGAAAAAAAACTTGTGCAATATAAAAGATAATAAAACGTATAAACATTTTGTCTGATGCTCGCGAAATTAGAATCGTCATAGATAGCGATAAAAATTATTATATGCAGAAGCAGTATAAAACCGGAAAACCATTCGATCATATTTGAGCGAATTATCCGCCTGGTATCGCGAACAACTATCGGGTTGATCCGATCTCCAAGCGAATCAATAAACGCAACTATTTTTTCGAATATATTGTCGGTCATCATAAACGTAACGAGCAGCAAGATTCATTGATCTACTTTTTATACTTGAAATTTCTGATTGCTTCGGATTTTGTGCGTGGTTTATATTTGAAAGTAAACTTCTGATTTATCAGCCCACAAAAGGGTCAAATATCATAGCGTATGACAACACCCTACGAAAGAGATCAACAAACACCGCTCGCAACAACACCCCAATAATTACCAAAACTAATCCGCATAATCCGAATCTGTATAAATCTGTTGACAAACAACATTCGCGTTATTACATTCCGTTAGGAATATTTTGACTCGGTAGAACTTGCTCATTTCACTTGGTCTTCGTTTTTCTTTTTGGCTTACCTTTGTCGAACACATCTTTCAAGAGTTCTGTTTTTTTCCCTTGAAGAAATTCCTTTTTCAGTTCGTCTATACTGAATTGCATTGTTTCTCCCAAAAAACATCTGTCCGCCAGTCCGTATGCTCCGCCTTCTTTGATGATTTCGTCAAACGGCTCTGGATCAGGATCGTTTTTTTCGTAATGGATTTTTGTGTTCGTCAATGCTTTGTCCAATTGATCATTTTTGAATTGAAATTTTGGTTTGGATTTTGCGCCATCGCTGTTTACTCCTTCGTAAGTCAAATGGGCATCCAGATAAAATTGATACGCTAAATCATGTTTATTCAGTTTACCAAAAAGACCGGCAAAATTGAGAAGCTCTTTAGCAAGTTGAAATTCAAGTTCTCCACGTTCGGGATGATTCTCTGTCGGAGGATTGTCGTACTTGCGGCAGTAAGCCTCCAAAATATTTTCCCACACAGAAAAGGATTTTGTATAAAATTCCATCGCTTTTTTCAATTCGCCCGTACTTTCGTAAAACGTTCCGAAACTACGGTATGCGTCTGCGGTATCGGGATGATTTTTTCCAGAAGTCTTTTCTCTGATGCGGATCGTTCTCAGAAAATACTCGGCGGCTTTGTCATTCTTCTTGAGCAGTTGATACATGACTGCCACAACGGAACAGGTTTTGGCAACTTCAGGACTCGTTTTTCCAAACTCTTTTTCCTGAGTTGCCAAAATTTTCAGTAATCTCGCCAATGTCTCATCAGGTTTGTTCAGCAATTCCGTTAACTTCTTGTCCGATTGATCCTGCTTGGCGAGTCCTTCGTTCTTGCCGTCATCGGCAATCACAAAAATTCCGTTTCCAAATCCTATTACGGCAACGAAAAACAGAATCGAAACGGCAAAAAACCGGTAAATGTTTTTGAAATTATTTTTGTTGATCATGTTTTTTTTCTTGTAAATTTTTTTTGTTAATGGTTAATGGTTTCGTGTTAAATTTGGAGTTTCGTTAGGCAAGGGAGTACGTTACATTCGACCCTTTGTACTTTGTTTTTTCACCATGCCCAAGGGACTTTTTTATAGCCGTTCGGAAGATTGTTATTGTTGTAACTTCCGGTTGGTACGGGAATAATTTTGCCGTTCGGGGTTTTAATACGGTCGGTTCCGGTCATTGCGTCAATCCAGCCTTGATTGACTTTTGC
>JAISQS010000417.1 GCA_031274045.1 Planctomycetaceae bacterium
CAGGGCGTTGGATATTAAAAATTCACGATTCCCACCGCGTTGCGGTGGGCTGGATTATGTTGCCCCGTTGGGGCGTTGGGAATTTTATTGTCAATGGCTACTAAGGTTGTTTTGTTTAGGAAAATCAGGTAAAAATAAGGTTGAATTAAATCCGCGAATATTTCGCTGATATATTACAAAATTTTGAAAGTTGATTACGTAAGAAAAAAAATAATGAGTTCTATAAATTCTGTTTCATCTTTTGATTCGTCAATTTCGTCGTCGTCATCGGCTTCGTCTTCTTCTGTTGAGCAGACGAAGGTTCGGATTCGGTATCTTCTTGGCGAGATAGCGCAACTATCTTCGCTTGATATTCCGCCAGATGAGTATCATGCTGAGTTTTTGAATCGAGTTGTTTCGGCGATGGGTTCTGTTGGCGGGGCAATTTGGGCGTTTGATGCCGGTACGTTGGCGTTGGCTTATCAAGTGAATTTTCATAGCGTCGGCTTTCAAGGAGATGCTGACGCGAATAGCCGTCATGCCCGTTTGTTGTATCGTATGACTCAAAGTTCCGGTGCCGGTACGCTTGTTCCGCCGCATTCTGGATTTGAAGGTGATGAGGAGTCGGGCAATCCTACTGATTGGGTATTGGTTTTTTGTCCGATTAGGACGGAGCTTGAGGTTGTTGGTTTGGTTGAGATATTGCAACGTCCCGATTCCGACCCGATGATACAACGCGGCTTCGCAAAATTCCTCGCTCAAACTTGCGCACTTGCGAATGACTACTACAAGAATCGTCAATTGCGTAATTTTGGCGAACGTCAGAATCTTTGGACTCTTCTTGAGGATTTTACACGCTCGATTCATCTTAGTCTTGATGTTAATGAGACGGCGTACACGGTGGCGAATGAGGGTCGTCGATTGATTGAGTGTGATCGTGTTAGTGTGGCGTTGCGTGTTGGCGGGCGTTGTCGGATTGTTGCTGTTAGCGGTCAGGATATAGTTGATAAGCGTTCAACGGCAGTGCGGCTCTTGGCAAAACTGGCAACCGCCGTAATCAAAGCCGGCGAGCCGGTTTGGTATACAGGTGATACGACTAATCTCGCCCCGCAAGTTGAGCGTGCAATTGATCGGTATGTTGACGAATCTCATACGAAGACTATCGCCGTTTTTCCTCTTGCCAAAAGAAAACGAGCCGACTACGAAAAAGACGAAGACCCGACGCGGCGTGAAAAAGCCGCGTATCCATTCGGGGCATTGATTGTTGAGCAGATAGAGAGCAGCCGAGTGCATGAGAGAATGCGAAAACGAATCGAAATCGTAGCAGATCACGCAAGCTCCGCCATCGGCAACGCAATTGAGTTGCACGGAATTTTCTTGATGCCGTTGTGGAGGTTGATTGGTAAATCAAAATTACTTTTCACGGCAAGTATGTTGCCGAAGACAATTATCGTAACAATAATTCTCGCGGCGGTAGTCGCCTCTTTAATTCTGGTTCAATGGAAATTTCAAATGCACTGTGACGGTACGCTTGAACCGGGTATTCGGAGAAATATTTATGCGCCGGTCGATGCGGAAGTAAAACAGTTGTTCGTCGATCACAATTCAAAAGTCACCGGAACAAACAACGAATCAGAAGGAACAATTCTGCTTGAGCTTTATAGTTCGGAGCTTGAGAGTGCGTGGATGAAGTTGTTGGGTGAGTATATGGAGATTTTGAAACAGATTGATTCGTTGAAGATACAGGAATTGAATGTTGACAAAAAATTGACGGACTACGAATTGACGCAGATACGCGGACAACTCGAAGCGGCAAATATCAGACTCGAAACAAACAAAAAACAACAGATTCTACACAAAGAACAGATGGCAAATCTGATCATAAGATCACCAATAAACGGAACGGTTGTGACGTGGGATGTGAAGCGGAGGTTGAGCAATAAACGTCCCGTAAGCCGAATGCAATATTTGATGGAGATTGCCGACGAAACGGGCGAATGGCAACTGGAATTGGCAATGCCCGAAAAACGAATGGGCTACATTCTCGAACACCAAAAGAATCTGCGAAAGAATGATCCAAACGCAAAATTGCGGGTAGAATTCATCATGGCAACCGACCCGAACAAAAAATATTATGGTACGGTGATTGAGAATGGAATACACGACCGCGCGGAAGTGCGAAGCGATACCGGCAGCGCAGCGGCAGCGTCAAGCAGTCTGAATATTGTGTTGATCAAAGTCGCATTGGATGACCAAGACGCGTTGCCCGCCTCAATAAGACCCGGTGCCGAATGCAGCGCAAGAGTAGATTGCGGCAAAAAACCGCTAGGCTACGTGCTACTATACGAAGTAATCGCATTCGTCCAAAAAAACGTCCTGTTCAGATGGTTTTAAACTCTAACAATTCACATTCCACCACTTCCATCTTTCCGCGCTTTCCGCCTTACGCGTCGGCGAGTACGCCGACGTAACCGCCCGGCGGTCGGTTATCCACCTTACGTTTGTAAACACGTCTTGGCGTTCCTTTCTTCCTCGTTCGGTTCTATTACGCACAGAGGCGGGCAGGATGCCTTGCTATACCACACATCTTTCGATATCTTATTTTTTTAGAGAATTACGGAATAAACAAAATAGGCGAAAAAAACGAAATTTTACCATCAACTCTTTTCGTTTATTTTGTATGTTTCGTATGTTTCGTATTCTCAAAAAAACTTGTGTGGTATAACGAGGGCGAGATGCCCGCGTTCCTGTCCGCGCCGCTTCGCGGAATTTTTTTCCTTTTCCGCTTCGCGGTAATTTGGGGAAAGTCGCTACCCTCTCTTGTTAAAAAAATATTTTCTATCACAATACCAACCAATCTAAGTTGATTGTTGCTTGAGTTTGTTGTGTTGATGTTTTCGTTTTAGCGAATTCTGATGTGTTGTGTTGTTATTATTGTGAATTTTTTATTTGACGTATTGAGCCAAGTTTTTAGTGATGTTTAATGCAATTTGTCCTTTTTGTTTTCAAAGGTACACTCTTGACGATTCATTTATCGGCAAAACAGCAACCTGCCGGCAATGCCGCAGGTTGTTCAAATTGGAAGAGGACGACACCGCAACACACCTCGGTCCCCTCATCATCTCCGAAGACAAGTCAGACGACGATTCCGGTTTTGACATAAAAAATACTCCGCCGAAAATAATCGCCGTCAGCACAAACCCACAAAAACAACAAGTTGCAAACCCAAAAATCAACAGACGATTCAATCCCGACTCCGGCATGTGGAACATCGGCGATGTCATTCTCGGCATCTACGAAGTCAGACCAATCTCCCAAAACGAACCATTCTCCGAAGGAGGCGCAGGAATCGTAAACAGAATCTACCACCGAGAATGGGATATGGAACTCGCCGTCAAAAGCCCAAAACCACACGTATTCCAAACCGAATCCGGTAAACTAAATTACGAAAACGAAGCCCGAACTTGGATCGAACTCGGTCTGCATCCGAATATTGTTACTTGCTATCTTGTACGCAGAATATCAGATATTCCACGCCTGTTCGCAGAATTTGTCAAAGACGGAAGCCTTAAACAATGGATACTCGACGGTCGACTCTATCAAGGCGGAACCACCGCAGCATTGCTCCGAATACTTAATATTGCCATCCAATCCGCGTGGGGAATTGCACACGCACACTCGCAAAAATTGCTGCACCTCGACATAAAACCCGCAAATATCATGATGGACGGGCAAATCGCAAAAGTCACCGACTTCGGATTAGCACAAGGAATGTCAAACTTCAACCTCTCCACACAACAAACAACAAACCAACCACCACTACCAACCGCACCAAGCCAAAACATTGACCCAAAATACACCCAATCAAATACCTCACAATACTTGACCTCCACCGATTCCACTTTGCCAACACTAAACACAACCGCCGCAAACCAACAACAGCAACAAAAACAACAAAACAAAGACGACAGCCGCCAAAACAGATTAACCGCCGGAGGAATGACCCCGGGTTTCTGCTCACCCGAACAATTCCTGTCATTCGAATGCCTCAAAACACAAAACTTCACGAACCTCCCGCAAATCACCATACAATCCGACATCTGGTCTTGGGGCGTGAGCGTTTTGGCAATGTTTCACGGACGCGCACCATGCAAAAAAGGGGGACAAACCGCACGAAGAGTCCTCGAAATATACCTCAAAGAAACAACAGAATCAGAAAGACCATTGATGCCCGATCCTGTTGCCGAATTGCTATTCGAGTGTTTTGAGGCAGAACCGGCAAAACGACCCGCGTCAATGAACGAGATTGCCGAGCGGTTGACCAAAATATACAAGGACATCTCCGGCGTTGTATTTCCCCGCTCAAAACCGATCAGCACAACTTGGACTCCCGAAACGATAAATAACAGAGCCGCCTCAATGCTCGATTTGGACAAACCAGCCGAAGCAAAAAAACTCCTCGACCAAGCCGCAATACTACAACCCTGGCACCCCGAAGTTACTTACAATCAGACTTTGCTCGCTTGGCGCAACGCGGAATTGACCGACTTACAAACAATCGAAAAACTCGAAGCTCTCGTCAACGCACGCAACCAAGACGCAAACGCAATCTACGCACTCGCCCTCGCACAACGCGAAAGAGGAAACCTAAAAATCGCAATCAACGAAATCGGAAAAGCAATCGAAATAGAACCACGAACCGAATACCAAAGAGCATTCGCCGCAATCGAAAAAATCATCACAAAAACCACCAGATGCGTCGAACGTATACAAATCACTCCGGGTCTTGAAAACAAAATATTAGTCGATAGTCGAGGCGAATACATCTTGCTCGAAAATTTGGCGAACAACACAAACAACCAAATAACCCAAAATAACAATAACCAAACCACAGAAAATACAAACGTCCACCACTTTGACATCCTCAAATCATCAACCGGTCAACTTTGGCACAAATTCATCCCAACCAAAGCAAACCACGACTTGAAGAGAATTGCCATCAGCGACGATTTGCATTGGGAATTAGTCCCCGCCGCCGAATCCGCCGCCGCCAAATCCGATACAAATAACACCGCCGAAATAAACGCAGCAAACGCAGCAAACACAGCACCCAAAACAACAACAGACCAATTTCAAATCACACTACGCCGAATCGGCGCAAAAAATAACGAAGCAAAATTCAGCGTTATCAAATGGTCTCCAAACTTGTCGCCGGTTGCGCCGACAACGAATTCATCGCCGGTATTGCAGCAGAATTTGGTTGTCGGCAAAATTTGCAGCGGGCAAGTTACCGGCGACCGCGTAGTCCTACGCAACAACTCGACGGGCAACGAAAGCGGTACATTGATTGGACATGAGGGGGCGATTACTGCGCTTGCGTTTAGTGCTGATGGTCGGTTTGCGATTACGGGCGGTGCGGATCATTCGATTCGTCTTTGGGAGGTTCAGACGTTGCGTTGTTTGCGGTCGTTTACTTCTATTGGCGGTACTGCGAATGCTGTTTACTTTGACAAAAACAACGCATTCGCTTTGTCGTTGGTGTCCGGCGGGGTGATTCGTATTTGGGATATTTCAATTTTATGCGGTGAAACTCCGTTCCATGCGCCTCTTCTTTTGTCCTCAATAACCAGTGCGGAAGAAGCTGGTCGGCGTGAGACGGAGATGAAGCGGTTATGCGATAGTATTCGCGAGGCGGTTAGGGGAATAGATTATGCGGGGGCGATTTCGTTTGTTGAGCGGGCGTCGCGGTTGAGTGGTTGGGAGGCGGCGCGGAAGCGTTTGGAGTTGGAGGGAATTTGGGACAAGATTTCGCGTCACACGGAGCGGAAAACATTCGCCGGTGCAATCCGTGCCAGTCATTTCACCGGTCATCTTGACACGATTTCAGCGGTGACGATTTCGCTTGACGGCAAACTTGCGGCATCGGCGGGGCGTGATACAACCATCCGCATTTGGAATGTGCCGGATCAAAGAATTGTTGGCGTGTTGGAGGGGCATTTTGATTGGGTGCGGAGTATAGAGATGACGCTCGATTCGCGTTTTTTGGTTTCGGGGAGTTGGGATTGCAGTGTGCGGGTGTGGAATATTGCAACAGGTCAATGTATGCGAGTTACCGACGAGAAGATTAAGTTGATCAATAGTATTGCCATCAATCCTTACGGTCGAACTATCGCAATTGCCAACGGACAAGGGCGAGTCTATTTTTGGGATGTGTTGACGGACAAAATGACCGGCAGTTTTTTGGCGGGCAACGGCAGTGTGAGCAGTGTGAAGTTTAGCCGCAATGGTAGTTATTTGGTGACGGGTTGTGAGGATGGTTCGGTGTCTATTTGGAAATTAGTTGGCGGCAGCGGCATAACGTCTGTCGGCAATTTGCCAATCAAAACAATGAACTCCCACAAATCACCGGTAACAGACGTAATAATTTCCGCTGATATGTCAAAAGTGATTTCGGCGGATCATGATGGGCGTATTTTCGTGTGGGATATTGCGGGTGATAGTACTTGGGAGGTTGGTCAAACTCATTTGAGTGAGGTGACGGGGTTGGCGTTTATTTCGGATGGGCGGTTCTTTTTGTCGTGTTCACGCGACACGAAAATCCGCATACATGATATAAAGGAAAGGACGTTGATAGGAGAGATTGAGCATTCCGCGCAAATCCTCTCCATGTCAATTGACATTAGCGGCAACCGTTTTGTTACGGGGGGTGACGACGCGGTGGTGAGGGTTTGGAATTTGTATTGGAACTATCAATTCCCGGGTTGGTCTGACATGACACCGGAGGCAATAAACATGATAAAAATTCTATTGTCCCTCTACTCAAATAACAACTCAAACAACACCGCACAAACAACACAAAAACTAAATACCACCATCATAAAACGAATAATACGAGAAATGGAATACAGAGGCTTCGGCTTCATAAAACCAAAAGAAATCAAAAACCAAATCATCACCGAATACAACAAATAAAAAGACTGATTATTTCGGATTTTGTGGGGTGATGTTCTAACGATTTTTTTGATGACAACAGGTGATCGTTTTTTGACTTTCAACAATTGGTGACAATGAACGTAAAGGAAGTGAGCAACCCCG
>JAISQS010000691.1 GCA_031274045.1 Planctomycetaceae bacterium
GCCGCCTACGGAAATTCCTGCAACAATATCCGATTTTCCGGCTTCTTAACTTCATCAACCTTAGTCCCCTGTCTCAACAAATAAACCGAAAATTCCTCCAAACGAATTTTTTTTCCATCAATTTTTGACTCACCTTTCTGCTGCGTAAATTTAAGGCAAAATGGATTGTTATTCTGTACACTAAAATCAATTGTTACCGGTTCTCTTTTATAGATCACTTTTGTCGAATAAACGGAAGGAGTATTTTTTTTTGTAATCAAATCTATCTTGTCGTTGTCGTATTCAATCTCGTTGTCATTTACTTGACCATCAACGTATAATTTTTTGATATGAAAATAAAGGGTCGCGTTTGACAAAACTTTATCATCACCATTTTTCAACAACGTAAATTTCTCCGCATCAACACCGCCATTGCGTTTATCTTTTTCAAATAAATTGATTAACTTTGAGTTCTCGCCGATTTCAACTTTTAATTTTGCCAAAAGAATTCGGTTGAATTGTTTCTTTTCTTCTTCATCACGATTAGTCGCTACGGTGTATTTTTCGTTCCATTTAAAAGTTAATCCTTCGTCATTTAACTCAATAGTCACAATGTTGTCCTTTGTTTCGCCTGTTTTTTGGTAGACTGTGATTTGATGTTGGTTTATGTTTTCGTGGTGAAGTTTTTTGGTGTCTTTGATTTCAAAATTGAGATCGGCAAAAGGTTCATAGCTGATTTTGACATTATCTTTATATTTGCGATCCAAAAGAGGCTTTGAATTTTCTAGTGTATATTTTGCTGGTTTTTCTAATCCCGTCCAATCATTTGGTAATTTCGTCAACAGTTCGTTTATTTCCTTCTTTTTTCTTTCGGCAGCTTCCTTCTGTTCTTTTTCTTTTTTGGAGTTTTTCTCAACATTTTTATCAGTGTCAGCATTCTTTATCGCAACCAGATCAGATAATTTTTCAAGCTGTTCAAATATTTTTTTTGTTTCTTGTTGTGATTTTGATGTTGTGATTTTGATGTTTTCTAAGTCGTTTTCTAATTTTTTAATCTCATTATTTATTCTTTCGTTTTCCGCCGCTGTTTTGTCCAACTCGTTTAACAAGCCGTTAATTTTATTGTCTTGTTGTTTGTAGGAGATGAAACCGACGACGTTTGTTGCAATCAATAACATCAGGATCAACGACATAAAAATTCGCCGCGCAACAACATTTTCCTTACTCTTCACGCCCTTTATGAATTTCGGAACAACTATTGGTATTGGCGGGGTGTCGTCTTGTTCTTTGTCTTGGTTTGTTTGTTCGGTCTGTTTGAATTTTTGCGGAATTATTTTTTCGTTTTGTTGTTGGGTTGGAGTTGGTATTGGAATCAGGTGAGTTCCTGTTCTTGCTTGTTCAACATATTTACCTTTTGGCACTTCAATTTGGTATTGCCGTAGGTCAAGTACGAGCGTATTTGGAGTCAATTTTGCAAATGCTGCTTCTGCGCTGTTCGCTAGTATACATTTGATCTGTATTTTATTTTGACTTGGCGGTTCTTGTGATTTCATGAATAGTGTGCTGAAAGTTGTCCGCCAGCGAATCTCTGGAGTCAAAATTGCAAACGCCTCACCCAAAAGCATCAACATATTCGCTCTGGTCTCCGCCTCAAAAATCAAGCTTATCGGGTCGCCCCGCTCCACCCGCTCCGCAACAACACCAGCCCAACCCGCATCACCACAATACCGCTCCCATAAAACACACTTCTTGATCGTAACTGCCGGATTCTGTATCACGCGACCTCGCGGCAACTCTTGCGCAGGCTCGTTCCATTGCGAACGAAAAAGCCCCGCTTGCAACAATACCGCCGCAGGACCACACGACAATTGACGGCAATCAATTTCATCTATTATCAAATGATGAGCAATCCTATTTGTACGCCCTGAATAATCATTACCACAATCAGCAACACGCGATACAACATGACGATCAATCCCCCCGCTACGACGCATAACATGAAAAAACGAAACCGGATTCCGAACATCACCCGCATCAAATATATGAGAATATCCGCTCAACATATTGACTTCACGCGACAAATTGGAAGCCATACCGGAAGTCTGCGCCACAACTCCAAACCCGACATTGCCGTCAAGACATCGAGGCGAAGAAGTTGATATCTGTTCTTGAATCATTTGATTGTCAATTATTTTGTTGTCTGAAATTGTAATGTAATAAGTAAAATTTCTGATTATTTCGGATTTTGCGGGGCTTTATTTTCGTTTTGGTGGATCAAATCGTCTTGCTTACGTGTGCGGTATTGGACTAAAACAACACCGGAGGTGTTGAATATTGATAACCCCGTGCAAGCGGAGCGCAACACGGGGTAAGTGTATAAGTTAAAATCCGAACCCCGTAGGGGTTCAACTCCAACGAGTAATGTTCGGATCGTGAACAACACGCCTTAATGCGTTACTTGTACAGGCATTAAAATCGATTCAATAGTTGAACCCCTACGGGGTTCACTCTTATGTTCCGTTCTTACCCCGTGCTGCACTCCGTTTGCACGGGGTTATCAAAATTCAACACCTACGGTGTTGCTCATTTCTTTGACGTTTATTATTGCTCAATGTTGAAAGTCAAAAAACGATCACTTGTTGTCATCAACAAATTTGTTTAGAAACTTTCCACACAAAATCCGAAACAATAAGTAAAATTGCGTTCGTCTCTTCTATATTTTTTGAGAATATGAACCGGATAAAAAATACACAATAAACGAAACGTAATTTCTAAAAAATTTCACTAACAATCATGCACAAAAATCCTATTTACTTGTCCGCTTTTTTTGACAAAAGGGGAACGCAATATTTTCCTGCCATCGTTTGTGCGTGGAAAAACGGCACTTCAACCCAAATCGGTTTTATATTTGCAGGTCTATATAACAAAGGGCGTTTACCATCTTTGTCCGGTTCGCCAACCTCCGGCGCGGAGCCGGTTGCACTGACCGCGATATACGTAACCTTCTCCACACTCGATTCCGCTATACCAACAAAATCAGGAATCAAATCAAGCAATAACCGCCGCAAAATCAAAGAATAATCCTCAACACGGCTAATGTTGTACCCGTTTATCGGTATATTTTTAGCTTGTTTCCAAGGCTTTTTGTAATGCGGGAATTTTGCCAGTTGAAACCATGCGTCTAATTTTGTCAAAACAATTATCAACGGCACTTTTATTTTTTCGTTATAAGCCAAATGAGTGTGTGCCTTAATTCGTGCAATCATCTCGGTCAAAACGGTGCTTTGATTTGTATCGCTTCTTCGGACGTTGCCTCCGAGTGATGAGTTTATTTGCGGATCGTTTATTGGTTGTTTGTATTCTTGTTTGCATGCGTTCTTGAACCGTAAATCTTGTGTAGGATCAAATAGAAACAGAATTGCGTCGGATGCAGCTAAATGCCGCGTTACCGGTTGTGTCGCGTGATCTGCGCCGGGCAAAAAACTCTCACCGGCGTTGTCGTACATGCAGACTGTTTGCGAAACCAATTCGGCTTTGTTACGGAACGGATAAGTCGGCAACGGAGAAATCGTAAAAGAGAACGGTTGAGCCAATAAAGTCAAATGTCCGTCAATAAGAGTATTGCTGTAAATATCGCCTTGAATATCGGTTTTTTCGATTGCGACGGGTTTATTCGGGTCGTCGTTACCTGTGAATTGTTTGGTTTCGTATTCGCGGATTCGTTTGTTCATTGTCGGGTCGGCATCGGTGAAATTCATATAAAAATCACGCGGCATTATCTTACGAAGTTTCCAAATCATTGACGCGAAAAAATACGACTTCCCCGACGCAGGCGCACCCGCAATAGAAATAAAAAAACTCGGCGTATACAACAACGGACGAGGCACCTGAAGATGACAATTCGGACACGCCAACTTATGACAAGCAATCCCATGAGCATCCAACGCCGCACCGCCAAGATCAAAACGATAAGGCAAAAAACGTAATTGCTCAACATCTCCAAGCTTCAAATCACCCAATAAATCAGGCGACTCACTAATAAACAGAATTTGATCTGTCGGAAATTGATGCCAGCAATGAGGACAAGAAATTTGCGGCTTGATCTTCATTCGGCTGGGGGTGTTACTACTGGAAATTGTCGAGGACATTGTGTTAAATTTTCTACATTAAAACGCAAAATAATAGGTTAATTTTCGGATCGCTCAATCAACAAGTAAGATCAAGTTAAGGACATCGACGCTCAATTTGCATACAATAAAAAATGGTCTCATCTTTCCTTTTTTGTACAAAAAAACCTGACACAAGTCAGCCAAAAGAAAGACGAAACCAATGTGTAACGAGTATTGCGAGTCCCAAACTCGCTGACTCACAGCTCGCTGTCTCACAGCTTCCGATTCTCCACGATCCGCGAACAATCTAACAAATAATTTCAAAAAACACAATGGGAGGCGCATTTTAAATTGCGTCAGTAGATCGTTGCCCTCATTATGCCGCACAATATTTTTTGAAAATACGAAACAATCAAAATATATGAAACATAACGAAATAATTTTTTTTAACGCGAAATACGCGAAAATACAAAAAACGCGAAATTTTGATAAACACATTTTGACAAACACATTTTAAAATCACTTTCGCGAATTTTGTTTTTTAGCGTATTTCGCGTTAAAAATAATTTCTAGAAATTACATTTCGTCTGATTCGTATTCTCAAAAAAGATGTGTGATATAACAACGCGTGGATGTTTGCGTTTTGTTCGGTTGTCGTTATGCGACGAATCGGCTGACATTGGAATCGCATCGTAAAAATATGTCCAGCACCTTTGACATAAACAATACAAACGTTATTGCGGAATTTTGCAGCGGAAAAATTGTATGCCGATGCTTGCCTAGTAGCGGAAAAATTGTATACTGCTACCCGTTTGTCGTAGTGCGCAGCGCAAATTTTTTTCCGTGTATTTTTTTTATTGTTTTTAATTTTACTTAATATGATTCAAATTTATGCCAACTTCCATGCTTCAATATGAGATGTTACCAACAACATGGTTTTACGTCTCAACTCTTATAATTTTAGCCGTTTTTTTTAAGTTTAATCGGGTTTGGAGTGTCCGAAATCTTGATCTTGTTGGGATAATTTTGCTTACGCCGGGTCTGATTTTTTTGGCAATGAGCGACAGTCAGATAGGTTATATTTGGATATTTGTTGTTGAGTTCCTTCTTCTTATTCGTCTTTTTTTTGACACGGTGATGGTTCGCCGTCCTCTTCTTGAGCCGAATCTTACTCCCGGCGGTTTGATGTTTTCGTGTTTCTTTTTGGTTATTTTTATTGTTGCTGCGCTTACGGTTAATCGCGGTGATAAGATTGATACGGTTCGTACAGTTCGTCTTGAACAAGTTTTGACAACACGCCACATCAAGGAAACAATCGGCATGAATCCGGTTTCTTTGACTATTCCCGCCAAAGAATTGCCAAACATGCCTCCGGGTTGCCGACCCTTTCTCGCTTTCGCCGAACGAACCAACCTCATGTTCGCACCATCGCCGAAAATCCGATCCGAAATATTAACCGGTAAAGTCTCAAACGCCGAGCCGAATGTGATCCCTTTCACAAACAACGCGAACCAAACGACGAACAAAACGACAACCGATACGCCCGCCGTTATCGCTAATTTGACCAACGAACCAACACCGAATAATCCAACAAACGACACAAACGAACCCGCCTTGCCCAACACCGCAACAGTCAAAACAATACCACAACCCATAATGTTGTCCGAACCGAATACCACCCAACCCGCAACCACAACATCCTCACCCGCCGCCGCACACAACCCAACTCCAATCACCACATCTACTCCAACATCAACCAACCCAATCATCGAACAACCAACAACACCAACCACAACAACCACGACCACAACGCCCACCGCTGCAACGACAACTTTGACGTTGCCGCCTAAACCGAATTTGATTTCCGATTCGGACGATGCCAATGAATCTGTTACCGAATCTTTTGTTATGCAGACGATACCGATTCCCGGACTTGGTTTATTTTGTTCGGTGATGGTTATTGCGATATCTGTTCAGCTTTTGATTGTGATAGCGTTTCTTTATATTGGTCATTGTCATTTCGGCAACATTCGAACCGGAGTGGCTTGTGCGACATTGTATCTTTTGCTTCCGTATACAAATCAGATGGTTGGTCGTCTTGATCATATTGTTCCTGCTGCGCTTATACTTTGGGGGGTGGCATTGTATCGTCGTCCGTTTTGTACGGGATTATGTCTTGGTTCTGCGACGGCGTTGGTGTTTTATCCGATCTGTTTGGTGCCGCTTTGGTGTAGTTTTTATTGGCGTAAGGGTTGGTTACGTTTTTTGATTGGAGTAATTTCGGCGATGTTTGTATTTGCAATTTTGCTGTTATTTGCACCGGCTTCGCTTGGCAGTTATTTTGATCAACTCATTCACATGTTCGGCAAAAGCAGCTTAAAATTATTTAGCCGCGCGGATGGTTTTTGGAGCTATCACAATATGATTTACCGTATACCGTTGCTGGCGTGTTTCTTTGCGATATGTTTCGGAATGTTGCTGTGGCCTCTTCGCAAACATCTTGCAACTTTGCTAAGTTGCTCAACAATCCTGATGATCGGAACTCAATTCTGGCAACTACATCAAGGCGGTCTGTACTTCGCATGGTTCATGCCGCTATTGATACTGACCGTCTTCCGACCAAATCTCGAAGACCGAGTTGCTCAATCAACCGTCGTATAACACAAAAAAATAGGCTCGTTGTTAATTTGTGGTGATAAATTTTTTATCGTCTATCAGATGAGTAGAAGGGGATCAAAAAATGATTTCTGATGTTTGTGATAATTCCGGTGCGGAGCTTCGTAGTCGTGTTGAGCGGATATTGTTGTCTGATGTAATGTTGCCGGGTCAATATATTGGCGGTGAGCTTGGTAGTGTTGTTAAGGATCGGTCTGGTGTGCGCGGGCGATTCTGTTTTGCGTTTCCTGATGTTTACACGATTGGCATGAGTAATTATGGGTTGCAGTTGTTGTATGCGATTATGAATCGACGTGATGATTGGGCGTGTGAGCGGGTGTTTATGCCGTATCCTGATATGGAGAATTCGTTGCGCAAAAACGGCTTGCCGCTTTATTCTCTTGAGACATTTACGCCGTTATCTGAATTTGATGTAATCGGTTTTTCTTTGCAATACGAGATGTCATTTACCAATGTCCTCACGATACTTGATCTTGGCGGTATTCCGATACATTGTGTGGATCGTTCGATGTCGTTTCCGCTTGTGGTTGCGGGTGGACCTTCGGCGGCGAATCCTGAGCCGATGAGTGATTTTATTGATCTTTTTATGATTGGTGATGGTGAGGAGTTGTTGCCGTTGGTTTGTGCGAGTTGGCTTGAGTTGCGGTTGGGGCAAAGTGATATTAGTCGTCGTGATGCGTTGCTTGAGATGGGGCGGCGTTTCAAAAATGTTGTTGTGCCGCGATTTTATTCGGTTCAATACAACGCGAACGGTTTGGCAAATTGTCCGAAGCCGACAGAACAAGGTCTCCCTGAAATTATTTGTCCTGCGATAATTGATGATATTGAGAAGTATGAGCCTCCGGTGAATCGTATTGTGCCTTTTATTGAGTGTGTTCATGATCGTGTGTCGATTGAGGTTATGCGTGGTTGTCCGGGGCGTTGTAAATTTTGTGTTAGTACGGTGCAAAAAAAACCGTTGCGGTTTCGCAGTCCCGAATCGATAGTTCAATTTGCGTATCAATCATCTCTTGCAACAGGTTCTAAAGAGGTTTCTTTGTTATCTCTTTCAACGAGTGATTATCCGAAGTTGGATGATTTATTGACAAAATTGCGAGAGACACTTACGCCGTTGGGTGTGACAATTTCTGTTCCAAGTCTGCGCGTTAATCGTCAATTGAGTGATATGATGCAGAAGTTGACAACGGAGCGGACATCGGGTCTTACGCTTGCGCCGGAAGCGGCGCGGGATGAGATGCGTCAAAGAATCGGGAAACCGATTACGAATGAGAACTTGCTTGCGGGGTGCGAGACGGCGTTTGCCAATGGATTTAATCGTGTGAAGATGTATTTTTTGTGCGGGTTGCCGGATGAGACGGAGGCGGATATTGACGGGATAATTGATCTGTCTGTTGAGATAATGAAGTTGGGCAAAAAAATTCGCGGGCGTAATCCAATTGTAACAACCAATGTCTCAAATTTTGTCCCGAAACCGCATACCGCATGGGAACGAGTCGGAATGCAAAGCCGCCAATATTTCAAGGAAGTACACAATCGGCTAGTCAATCAGGCAAAACGAACAGGCATTTCTCTCAAATATCATTCGTTGGATACGAGTCTGCTTGAGGCGTTTATTTGTAGGGCGGATCGCCGCGCCGGACAAGTAATAGAAAGAGCATGGCAACTCGGCGCAAGATTGGACGCATGGTCAGACTACTTTCAAAACAACATCTGGCAACAAGCAATCAACGAGTCTGGATTAAACGTTGCGCAAATTGTCCACACCGATATACAAGAAACCGACGAACTACCATGGGAACATGTAAGATATTAAAAAATACAGTTTATTTCGGATATTGTGGGGGCATCCATTTGTGCCTTTTATCAATACGCGGTATCAATACCCTGAAAGGGTCAGATAAAAACGGGCGAACATTTTTTTGTAATATATCAGCGAAATATCCGTCTTTAACTCAACCTTATCTTTACCTGATTTTTCCTAAACAAAACAACCTTAGTAGCCATTGTATTACCTCTCAGATAACAAAACCTTATTATTTCCAAATTATTTCCAATCCGTTCTATGTTTTTGCGTTATTACATTCCGTTAGGAATGTATCGCTCGGTAGAAGATGAATCCTCTGCCGAGTCTTCGCATTCCGTAGGAATGCAATCCCGTGACTTACCCAACGGTGGCATTCCTACGGAATGCTCGTGTGTGAGAACATCATTTTCTACCGAACGATGCAAACCTACGGCTTGCAAAACTATGATATTACATGGCTACTAAGGTTGTTTTTGTAAGAAAATCAGGTCGTAAATAATGTTTGTTTTTTCTACAGCGTTGAAGTATTTCACTGATATATTACGTTTTTAGTTTTAGCCGTTCGCGAGGGAACTTGCTCACTGCACCGTTTTACTTTGACACAACACTTACGCAGTCAAAAACAGTAATTACTTCTCGTCGGTAGCAAGCTACCGTCGCTAACGGCTAACTAACAGCAGTAATGGAACAAGTCTATTATTTCATGTTAACTCGCCAACAAAAAATATAAAAGAGTCTACGTTTTTTATGGCGGAAATTCGGCGAATGGGGATTTTTCTTTTTTGCTGTCTTCGGCGTAGATCGACACAATTACAATATTATGTAAGTTTGCAAAATCTACTACGTCTTGGCGATCAATAAATATTGTTCTGTC
>JAISQS010000441.1 GCA_031274045.1 Planctomycetaceae bacterium
CATTACACTCTTTTTCAAGTTTTGGAACAAGTCTATACACTTTACTGTTCATAAAGCAATATAACTTTTAAACAGCCTACCGTTGAAGTCTCAACAATTCCGGGCAATTTATACATTAGGCTTGTTCGTAAATCAACCGTCATCCCGAATAGGTTTGGTTGAATTTTTCCGATTAAGGTTTGTCGTCCAACTTAAAAAGGAATGAATTTTTACCGCGTACAACGGTTGCTTCAAGTAACGCTTTCTCGGATTGTCCGTATTTCTCTGGAATTGCTGATACTCTTTTCGGAATGCGGATTCCTTTGCGGATATCTTCAGGGGTTGTTTCCGGCGTAAGGGGGTTACCGTTGTCGTCCAAACCGATGATTTTTGTTACTGTGACATAATACTCTCCGCGTACAGCACCCGGTTTAGTTGTTCCGGGTGTAACTAAAGTAAATTTGCCGTCCGCCAGACTTGTTCCGACTGCGACAAAACCATCAGGATTTTTTGGATAAAAACTTACTTGAGCATCGGCGAGCGGTTTGCCGTTGAACGTTACTTGACCGGTTACGGTTTCAACTTGCCGAACATTGCTATCGCAGCCTAAAAAACAGACTTGTACTACCGCCAACGGAAAAAACAAAATCAGCATTTTGGTAACGAGTCTGGTAATGATATTGTTAAACATTTTTGTTCTCCTTAATTTTATTTTCAAAACGATACGCTTTCTTCACCAAAGGCGGTTCCGAGAGCACCAATTACACCATAAACACTATTACTTCCGCAACCATACCACATACTCCACATATCTATGCCGGGGTTTCCGTAACTGATTGTATTGCTGAGAAAACGGACGGAGCCATCTGCGAGTGCAATGTTGGCACCTCCTGTATGATAACTGCTTAACGAAATCATGGCGTGACCATTCGGGCCGTAATCAAGGGTTCCGGCAATACAGGAAGGTGAGTTGGGAGGCAGAAAAGAATGAACCCCGCTCAACGGAGTGATTCCATCTCCCCAGTTGTAGCCGGCATAACCGGCACTTCCCCAATCGCTACGTATTTGACCATTGACTGTCGAGGTCAGACACCATGAAGGCGTTGCCGTCCAATCGCTGCTTGTTTTACCAGCAATATCGCCGCGTGACCGAGTGTCATGGGCGGCAGTACTTCCTCCTGAACCATTAAGAACCTCACCTAACAGCATTGTGTTACTTGTGCCGTCTGTAATAAACGCAAAAGAGCGTCCGTTGGCACGGGAAAAGCAACCGCGATGATAATAGACACGATCTTGATAACTCTTGCCCGCTGTACCGGAATTGCCCCAATCGACAGCAAAATCACCAACACTTGCACGATAACTCCGGCGTCCGATGTTACCCGGAGCGGTTTCTGTTGCTTTCGCGTCAGAGGGACAAAGAAGTATAGAAAGCCGCGTTTTCCAAGGGATATAATTCTCGTCCCAAGGCGAGGCTCCAAAAGGAAGATAATTCGTTGATCCATTGACAGCACATGTTACTCCTCCTGATGACATCATCTCGTACAGTGCCGTTCGCTCAGAATAAGGAAGACACAAAACAGTCCAACCAATACGATCATCCAAGCCAGCTCTTCCGGTTCCCAGTGGCGGAAGCGAATCGTGCGTATCGTGATAATTATGGCAGGTGAGTGCCCATTGTTTGAGATTGTTGCTGCACTGCATTTTTCGTGCCGCTTCCCTCGCAGCTTGAACGGCGGGCAAAAGGATAGCGATTAAAACGCCGATAATCGCAATCACCACCAGAAGTTCCACAAGGGTAAAACCAACAAAAAAACTCAAACCAGAATACTTGTTTGAGACAGAATCATTAAAATGACACGGACAAAAATTCGTGTCACGTAGACTGCCCCCCCCCCCCCCCATTACCTATTTTACCAAATGTTAATTTGGCGAAATTGCGTAAATTCAATTCTTCGCCTTGAAAACTTGTTGATGTCGTGACATCTTTACAAATCGGATTTGTTGTTTTCATCGTATTTTCTCCTATATTTGACTTCAGCTAAATCAGCAAAGTCATTCTCGCTTAATTGAGCAATATTAAATTTGTGCCGCAAGATTTCTTGCCGACAACTTACTGTTAATATCAACTCAAACTTTCCGCACAACTAAAACGAAACATCGACACAATGTCTCATCCGCACACGGAGTCAAACAACGTCAGGTTTTTTGTCGTTCTTTGTTTTTTGTCAAGTACGAAATAAAAATTCAAAAACGTTATGAGACCAAAAATACCATTCGATACTTTTATTAAAATTTAAAATCAAACAACACAACTCTCATCAAAAAACTTCATCCCGACAAATTTCGAAACGCGGTCGGGGATTGTAATGATTTACGGAAAACACGTCAAGGGGACTACGCACCGAGCTTTTCAAATTCAAAAAAATTTTTTTATCAACGCGAATTTCGTTCTTTAGCATGGCTCGCGTTAAAAAATATTGGTAATATATCTGTGAAATATCCGCTCTAATCAATCTTATTTATAATCTTATTTTTTCCTAACAAAACAACATTAGTAGCCATTGTATTACCCCAGATAACAGACCTTATTACCTTATTATTTCCAATTCGTTCTATGTTTTCGCGTTATTACATTCCGTTAGGAATGTATCGCTCGGTAGAAAATTAACCCGCCGAGTCTTCGCATTCCGTAGGAATGCAACCCCGTGACTTGCCCAATGGCGGCATTCCTACGGAATGCTGGTTTGTGTGGGAACATTATTTTCTACCGAGCGATACAAACCTACGGCTTGCAAAACTAAAACCTCATTACACTCTTTTTCAAGTTTTGGAACAAGTCTATACACTTTACTGTTCATAAAGCAATATAACTTTTAAACAGCCTACCGTTGAAGTCTCAACAATTCCGGGCAATTTATACATTAG
>JAISQS010000063.1 GCA_031274045.1 Planctomycetaceae bacterium
GGGCTGGAATATGTTGCCCTTTCAGGGCGATGGATATTGGAAAAATCGTAACCCGCCGCGTTGCGGCGGGCTAGAATATGTTGCCCTTTCAGGGCGATCAGTAACACAAAATCCGAAATAGTCAGGAAAATTATTTACCACAATTGCAGTTTTTCCAGAAAAAATATTCCACTGACATATTACCAAAATGTGAATTTTGATTTTCGTTTGCAATTATTCTTCTGCTTCGTCTTCGTTTTCTTCTGCGGCAACTACAATTTCATCACTTTCATCAACTTCTTCCGGTAGATCGAAATCAGGATTATCTGCGGGAGTGAATCGGCATTCGGATAGACTTCTGAACCATGTTTCTTGGTGTTTTGCAAAATGTCTTGTGTTTTGTTTTATTAAATTTACGGCTTCACCGTATTTCAATTTTGCGTCGAGGTAGTCGAATAATTCTTTGTAGCCGAGAGCTTGTCTTGCGGATTTGCTTATTGGTTGTTTTCTTTCGCTTAGTCTTTTAACTTCGTCGAAAAAACCTTCGTACATCATCCGATCAACACGCTTGTCAATTCTTGCGTACAAGACATCGCGAGGAACTTGCAGCACAAAAACGTGACATTCAGACGCGTCCGCCCCAACTTCAAACTGTTTTTGGAACAGACTGATTGGTTTGCCCGTAATCTCATAAACCTCCAACGCCCGCACAATCCGCCTGACATCATTCGGATGAAGCCGCTTCGCCGAAACCGAATCAACCTTCTTCAACAACGAATGCAGAAAATCAGAAGAACGCCCCGCCGCCCGCCGCAACAACGCCGCACGAAAATCTTGATCCGCCGCCGGACCCTCAAATATTCCGCGCAACATCCCTTTGAGATAAAGAGGACTGCCGCCAACAAAAAGAACATTCTTGCCGCGAAGCTGAATCTCGTCAATCTTATCACGCGCATCCTTAACATAACGAGCAAGAGAATAATCAACACTCGGATCAGCCACATCTATCAAATGATGCGGCACCCCAAGACGATCCTCCGGCAAAACCTTCGCCGTGCCAATATCCATCTCACGATATACCGCCATCGAATCAAGCGATATTATTTCCGCATTGAGACGACGCGCAAGCGATATGCCCACTCGACTCTTACCACTCGCCGTCGGACCCGTAAGATACCAACACGACAGAGTCTGCCGCCGAAAACGCGCTAATTCTTCTTCGTCAACTTCCACTTTATTTTCCCCAAAATATTACGTATATAATTATTACCCCATACCAAAATCACCGCAAAATAATCACCTACTACAAAATTCTTTAATTATTCCCTTCTGTGAATTATTTCTACGAATGTTGGTACTACTCTCAACGACCGCCGACAACAAACTCACCGTCAATCACTTTAAATTGAACAGCTTGTCCCGAACGAAAATCGCGGAAAGTATATCTCAAAAAATAACATGATACAACTATATTGACTCCGCTTGCGATCTGATTTGTAGTTACTCAACATGAGCGCAAATTGTAAACAGAACAAAACCGCGAAGAAAATTTAGACAGATGTGATCTTATTTTTGATAGCCCAAATGGCGGCTTGGGTGCGGCTTGACTGGTTTGATTTTCGGAAGATATTTTGTACGTGTTCTTTGACGGTTTCGATATTTATTTTTAGTTTTGTTGCGATTTGTTTATTGCCGAGACCTTGTACGATGAGTTGTATGATTTCGGTTTCGCGTTTTGTGAGGATATTTTTTTGCGGTTGGTGTTTTGAGAATTTTCTTAATGTTTCCAATAAATTGTCTTTTGGATTTGATTTGATTTGATTTGTGAAGTTTATGATTTGGTAGTCCCAGCCGGTCTGGATTTTTCTAATACCCGGAAAGCAGAGAGCAATATTTTCTTTGGCGCACACAAATGAATTTTGCTCTAAATCAACCAACACAATATGCGGCGACAAATTCTTTATCCCATCAATCAACTCCATCTCACTCACCGCACTGCCAACAACTTCAAATTCAGTCCCGCTCAAAAATTCTCGTACCCCAGCTATTATCACTGGCATCTCATCCGCAACAAAAACCCGCACAAGACCACAATTCACCGCCGGATGTATTTTCATCTTTCTACTTTTCGGTTATTCCAAAAATTCCTGATTATTTCGGATTTTGTGAGGGCATCTTATTTGTGCCTTTTATCAAGCAATGTATCAACGCCCTGAAATGACAAAAATTTGTAAGCACACAGATAACTCAGATTTTAAAGATATTCGCAGATGAAGAAATATAATGAAATCTGTCTGCGTAAATCCTAATAATCTGCGTTATCCGCGTGCTAAAAAAACTATAATAATCTTTAAATCTGCAAAATCTGTTGACAATAAAAACAAGTCAACGCATCTTTGTTTTAAATGCGCCGCACACTTTGCACCTTACATTCCACACTCTGCACTCAACATTTCACTTTTCTGTGAATTCGAGTTGTAAGCGATCTTCTGACACTTTCGGAATAATCGACTTCAATCTCGCATTCGAAATAGTAAGGAAAAGCAACCGTATCGCCAATAAATCATCATCCATAATCGCCCCCGATTCGGCACTGCTCCTTGCCTTTTGGTATTGAGCATCCGCCATATCTAATGCCAGTTTTCGCAATACCACCGCATCTTCTTTCGTTTTCATTTGGGCAACAAAACTGAATCTGGCTTTTTGCGTATCTGAAACAAGTATTCCAAAATTGACGGAGGCGGTTATTGACTCGGTTTTTTGTTGCGCAAATTGGATTACTTCATGCCACACTTCCGGTGCATTGTCGGTTATCGGTTTGATAGCTTTCAATAACTCCGGCGATTGTACAATGGCGAATTTGATTTCGTCGGTACCGGCATCTTTGAGAGCATCGTAGATTGACGCGTTTTTGGATGACACGGCATTTTTTGCCCAAGTCCTTACTCTGTTTTTTTCGGAAGATGGCGCGATAATCAGGAAGTTTTTGATTATTGTAAATTCGCCATCTGCAACATCATCGCGCAACTCTGAAAAATTCAGCAAAACGGCGAGCGACTTTAAGTCATCGAGAGTTTTATCCTTCCACGGCAGCACAATCGCAAGCCCAAGCGGATGCAACCCACTAATCAAATCACTATCCGCAATAATCGCCAACTCGCGTATCCCGTACTTTTGAGTTATCTCAAAATACGGACGCAAAACAGCATCATACTTGCCCAACGAAATACTCAACTCATTCTTTA
>JAISQS010000159.1 GCA_031274045.1 Planctomycetaceae bacterium
TATAGAACCAAACAAGTTTGAACTGAACGCCAAGACGTGTCGGCAAACGTAAGGTGGGTAACCGACCGCCGGGATTTCTTGGTGAATAGTGTTTTCGGCGAGCGGAGCAAGCCGAAAGCAGTGGGGGGGCGGAATACGCATCGATATTTGTAAGTGCCCCTGCGTTTTGCGTTGGTTCGTTGGCGTTTGGTGTTTTTTACGATAGTCGCGCAGCGACGACATCATGCATAACCGGTGATGTAGCGAAGCGGAATCACCGGAACGTGACTTGTGTGGTATAACGAGGGCGTTAGGTTCGCTGCCGAATGTCTTACTGTCTTCTTCCCGCCAACGCCTCACCTGCCAAACGTCATTTTTATGCCGCCGGAAGTATACCTTCTTGTGCATTGTTTCACCTTCATTGTGCATTATTCCAAATAAAAAAAGAGCTGACTCAAAATGAATTTTGAATCAGCTCTTTAACTAGCCGAGGCGGGAGTCGAACCCGCACCCCGTTTATGGGAAGGGATTTTAAATCCCCAGCGTATGCCATTTCGCCACTCGGCCAACTCGCAAACAAATATAAAACACTTACCGTACAATTAAAGCCAACGCCCAAATCAACTCATCCCAACTCATTCCAACACAACCCGACAAAGGCGGCAAATTGTAATCGAGACGAAGTCTATTGTCGACGTATTGTTATTTTTTTCCAAAAATTATATCACCGATTAGACTCATGATTGGGCTGTTTATATTGATGGACTCATTCCAACCCCACACGTTCGATATCAAGTCCAACAACATAACACAAGGCAAAATCAAAACAACCGATACCGCAATAAATCCGCCAACCATCAAAGGTGAATATTGTACTTCTTGTTGGTATGTTGTTCCGGGTATTGTGGTTGATGCGAATCCGCTGTCGGTTATGTCGATGCCGGTTGGTTGTAAACCTGCTGTTGTGGTTGTGGAATCAGGAAATGACGTTCCGAATGGTGACTGGTTTTGATCTGTGATTGGCATTGCGCCGAATGTGTTGTCTTCGTCGAGCGGGATTAGTTGTGAGGTACTTTCTGATTCTTCGCGGCTGTCACTTTCGCCAGCGGTCAAATTGAAATCATCTTCCACACCGCTAATGAACTGACTCGTCTCCGTCAAATCAGCATCGTCACCACTCAACGCAAGATAGCCGTCATCTTCTTCAAACAATATGTTGTCGTCGGCTGGTGCGGTTGAAGTTTGTGCGGGAGTCGGGCTTTCTGATTTCGCGTTTGCTGACGCTGCCGAATCTGCAACCCCACCCTCAAGCTCAAGCAACACCATGTCACTCTCACCCGCAAGATCAATTTGCGAATCCGATTCCATATCACCCATAATGAAATCAGTAAGCAAATCATCCTCAAGCTCATCCAACACACTTTTTTGACCACCACTATTTTGACTGCCGCCTGCCGCCGAATCAGTCAAATCGGTCGATTTGGCAAGAGATAATTTTTCCTTGCCATTTTCAGATTCCGACTTGTGCAGTTCAGAATCATCCGCCAACTGCAAACCATCATCTTCCAAAGTCAAATCATCGTCATCAACAAGCGAAAGATCATCCGTAGCAAAAACCAAATCATCATCGTCAACCTTCTTTTTTGCGTTGGAGTTCGCGGCACCCGCAACCGATGCCGTCAAAGAATCTGCGGTATTGTCAGAATCATCCGCAAGCGAAAAATCATCTTCATTATCTTCCGCCAGAGCAAATATCGATTCGCCGTCATCCACCGCCAACTCAGCATTCCGCTTTGGCGATTCGTGTTGTTCGGTTTTATTTGAGTCAATATCTTGTGCGATTGAGTCTGTATCTTGCGCGATTGTCAAGTCTGACTTATCCGTCGATAATTCCGTCAAAACAGATTCACGTTTTGCCGTCGGTACTTCAATCAACTCGTCAGCCAAATCGAGACCGCTTTCCATCACCGCGTCAAACGCACCTGTATCATTCTCCGCCAAAAACTCAACACCATCATCACCGGACAACTCAAAATCGTCCTCATTGTCGGCATCCGCAGTTGATTCGAATGTGGGATCGTCTTGTTGTTTGTTGCGGCTTTTGATTTTTTCGGCAAGAAGATTATCGACATCCAGTTTGCGAAATTTCCACGCCGCACCGTCACGAAAAGCCCTCAACTCATTTCGCTCCCGAAGCCGATTCACCTCCGCAGTAGGAAGCCCCAACACCTCCGCCGCCTTCTCAAGTGTATAGTAATCTGAACTCATATTGTTTAATGATTTGTTGTGGTGAAAATTTTCTTTGTTATACAACGCTTACCAACGCCGATAAACACGGCAATCTTTGCCATCATTATTGTCAACAATCATAGTCAACACCTTCTCTCCGCTCTTCGCCCGCATTCAACATACTCAACTCAACCAAACTCACTCGCAAATTAACACCCCGCGCATCACAATATAAACATCATTCGGTTCGATTATGATTTTGCGTTGATGGTTTAAAACGGAGCGGTTTGAATTATGTTTTTTTCACCTTAAAAGGTTCGTCTTCTTTTGCGAAAATAAATTTCTCCTAGTTCGTATCAAAGATAAAAAATCTCAAAACGAATTTTTGAAGGGTGATGCGCGGGCGTGAGGAATGTATTGATGCGGAAGGGGAGTTATGTTTGGGGAGTTGTGCTTATTGTTTACTGTTTTGTGTTTTTTAGTCTTTCGATTTCGGACAAAATTTCGCGTGGAGTTGGTGAGACGGCATTGTATTCTCCCAATAGGATGTCCGGCAAAATGTCGCGCGAGCTTACAAATTTCAATGCTCCAAAAGACAAGTTTGCGTGATAAATCAGGATTCGTTTTGATTCCGGATCGACGACGGTTATTGCCATGATTTTTTGTGTTGGGTTTATTGGGTCGTCGATGGGCGTGAATTCGACCAACCATCTTGGTGGTTCTTTTGGCGGGCGTATGGTAACTTGTGTTTGACCGTTTGCGGGTTGTGTGCTTGGCGGTGTGTTGTGTAACTGACTTGGGTTGTAAGCGTTGTAATTTGGCGGTGTCTCAACCGGATACGGTGTACGAACAAACGACGGATGCGGCACACCCGAAGGGATAGGTTGTTGACCGAAAACTTGATCGCGAATTATTGAAACCGCACAAACAAGCACAAACAAAACCACAAACGACATAACCCAAAAAAATCCTTTTTTCATTGTAATCACTACTCCTTTCTTATTTGACCCGGCGCAACGACAACTCGGCTACACCTAGTCTAATGCGTGTTAGCGAATATGCAAGAAAAATCTACACATTTATTCAGCTTTTTGTTGCCGCGTATTCCACAAACTCGACTCACAACTTGCACTCGGAATAACACGAACAAAAAAATACACAAACACACAAAACTCATTAAACAAATATCAAAAAACAGTAAGCCGACAACCACTCGTCAAAACCTACCACTAAACCAACCCCCGAATAATATCGTTTTTTGACAAATCAGACAAGATCGAAATTTGCAGATAGCCGATTTTTTCGTCTGTTTCATCTCTCTCAAAAAAAATTATGCGGCATAACGCGACCTTCGCCCAACTCGATTTTTCTCATGTCTCTATTATAATCTTGTGCTGTTTGAGTTCGGTCTGTTTTAATTTGCGAATTGTTTAACGGATTCAAAAAAACTTGCGTCGGTTGTGAGCAATAACGGAGCGGGTTTTATCTTGCCGTCAATTGTAGAGGTTATATTTTTTTAGTTTTGTTGGTTTTGGGAAAGTTGTAAGTTATAAGGACGATGATTTTGAACGCCTTCTCAATTGCGAACAGTTTAAGATGGTTGCCAACACATTATGTAATAGTATTGGAGAAGTTTTTATGCAAAAAATTTTTGTTACGGGCGGTTCCGGTTTTATTGGTTCAACGCTTATTCGTGAATTGGTTCGGAGTCAAGATGTGTTTGTTTTGAATTATGATTTATTGACTTATGCTGGTCGTGGTGATTCGTTGCGTGAAGTTGTCGGTCTTGCGAATTATCGTTTTGTTCAAGGGGATGTTGCGGACGAGTCATTTTTGTATGGTGTGTTGAGTGACTTTGAGCCGGATGTGGTATTTCATCTTGCGGCGGAGAGTCATGTTGACCGTTCGATTGATGATGCGAAACCGTTTTTACACAGCAATGTATACGGTACATTTGTGTTGTTGAATGTTTTATTGCGGTATTGGCGGCGGTTGCCGCGTGCGTTTTCCGAGCGGTTTCGTATGCTTCATATTTCAACAGATGAAGTTTACGGCAGTCTCGGAGAGAGCGGGATTTTTACAGAAGAAACGAAGTATGCCCCGCGAAATCCATACTCAGCAACCAAAGCCGCAGCCGATCACTTAGTACGCGCATGGTTCAATACGTATGGTTTGCCGGTCTTGATTACTAATTGCTCAAATAATTACGGACCTTACCAATATCCCGAAAAACTCATCCCAAAAACAATCATTGCCGCCATCTCAAATTCACCAATCACAGTCTACGGCAACGGCGAAAATATTCGCGATTGGCTCTTTGTCGAAGATCACGTAAACGCATTGCTGCGAGTTATCAGTCAGGGACAAATTGGCGAAACATACAACGTAGGCGGCGAAAATCAACTCTCCGTAATCGAAACCGTACAAACAATCTGCAATACACTAGACAAAAAATTAAAAAAACAAAAAAACAATTCATGCTCAAATCTGATAAAATTCGTCCCAAACAGACCGGGTAACGACTTCAGATACGCCGTTGACGTAACAAAATTACGACAAACATTCGGATGGCAACAAAAATATAATTTCACCGACGGACTAGAAAAAACAATAGATTGGTACATCAACAACGAATGGTGGTGGAAACCATTGCAAATTTGACAAACTCAAGTTGTAATATATTCAGTGAAAATTGGCAGCGCGATAGTAAAACAAACCTTATTTTTACCTGATTTTTCCCAAACAAAACAACCTTAGTAGCACGTGGTTCACCCACAAGCATAACCTTATTACCTTATTTTGAGAGTGTAACCTAATAAGGTAATAAGGTAGGTAGATATTTTTTTATTGTCAATGCTACTAAGGTTATTTTGTTAGGAAAAATAAGGTTATAAATAAGGTTGAGTCAAAGACGGATATTTCGCTAATATATTACAAAATTTTTTGATTTCGTGCAACGATATATTTGGAGGTGGTAGATGGATATTATTTGGGCGCCTTGGCGGATGTCGTATATTGAGAGTGGAGTTGAGGAGCTTCCTCGAGTGGAGGTTGGGGTTGGTTTTGACTCTGGTTGTTTTATTTGTCAATCGATATTTGACGAAGTTCATGATCGGGAGCGTCATGTTATCAATCGAACGGATTATGTTGTTTCTTTGTTGAACAAGTATCCGTATAACAATGGTCATTTACTTATTGCGCCGCGTTTTCATTCGGGTCGAATATGTGAGTTGCCGGAGGAGGTGCAATTGCATCTTTTGCGTGAGATCAATTATTGGGTGCAGGTGTTGGAGGATTTGATGCAGCCGGACGGATTCAATATAGGCTTGAATTTGGGGCATTCGGCGGGTGCCGGTTTGCCCGGACATGTTCATTGGCATATTGTCCCCCGATGGAACGGCGATACAAATTTCACCACAACAATCAGCTCAACAAAAGTCATCCCGCAATCACTAGACGCACTCTGGGAAACATTAGTCAAATACAAAAAAAATTCACAGGAAGTTAAAAATAATTCACAAGAAGTTAATGGAAGGTAAGGGAAGGGAAGAGTAAGGAAATTTGGAATATTCTTTCATAGAATAGCAATTATGCCGCACGCCTAAAAGAAAGTTCCATATTTTTCAATCCGTTCGATGCTTTGGCGTTATTACATTCCGTTAGGAATGTATCGCTCGGTAGAAAATGAAGTCCCGCCGCGTTATTGTATTCCGTATGAATGCAACCCTGCGGCTTGACCAATGGTTGCATTCCTACGGAATGCTCGTTTGTGTGAGGATGTATATTTTCTACCGAGCGATGCAAACCTACGGCTTGCAAAGATATAATATTTGACAATTTCATGAATAATATTTGACAATTTCATGATCAGATAAGTGGAATTTTTATTTAGACTACAAGCCTAAGATTCTTTTATTTTTCATTTCAATAAATCAATGCGAAAATATAAAAGAGTCAAATAACACAAGGTAACAATAAATATGCTTGAGATATTGCAGGAGCGGAAGCTTCAGGTTTTTGAGAAGGGGGTGGACGAGTACGCGATAGAATGCGGCAAGGCTAGTGCTGCCGGTTCGGTTAGTCAGCGGGCTTGTGTATTTTGTGGTTCGCGTGTTGTTTTGTATCCGGTGGCGGATGCGATTCATTTGGTGCATGGACCGATTGGTTGTGCGGCTTATACGTGGGATATTCGCGGGTCAATGTCTAGCGGAGTTGAGTTGCATCGGCTTAGTTTTTCTACGGACATACAAGAGAATGAAGTCATTTACGGCGGCGAAAAGAAGTTGTATGCGTCTTTGATGGAGTTGATAGAGGAATATAAACCGGCGGCGGCGTTTGTTTATTGTACGTGTATTATTGGTTTGATTGGAGATGATGTTGATGCTGTTTGTGCAAGGGTTGAGCGTGAGGTTGGGATACCTGTAATTGCCGTGCATTCGGAGGGTTTCAAAGGGACAAAAAAAGACGGATACCGCGCCGCGTGCGAAGCATTATTCAAATTGCTCGACAAAGATAACGAAAGCCCAATCTCTCCGTATGCCATAAATATTATGGGCGAATTCAATCTCGCAGGAGAAACATGGCTCATAAAAGATTACTACCAAAAAATGGGAGTTGAGATAGCAACTTGTTTCACCGGTGACGGACGCGTCAGCGAAATCGGACGCGCGCATCGGGCAAAATTAAATGTTGTCCAATGCGCCGGATCAATGACATATCTTGCAAAAATGATGCAGGAAAAATACGGCATTCCGTTTATTCGCGTGTCATATTTCGGAATCGAAGACATGTCAAAAGCACTCTACGACGTAGCTGAATTTTTCAACAACGAAACGATAATGTCACGGACTCAAAATTTAGTTCGGAGCGAAGTGTCAAAATTGTTGCCGGAGTTGGAGGAGTACAAAAAGGATTTGGCAGGACGCAAAGCAGCAATTTACGTCGGCGGTTCATTCAAAGCTTTCTCGCTCGTGAAGGCGTTGAGACATCTTGGGATGGAGACGGTTGTGGTAGGTTCGCAGACCGGATCGCCGGAAGATTATGATTACTTAAAAGAAATTACAAATGAAGGGACAATAATTTGCGATGACAGCAACCCGCTGGAATTATCTCGTTTCATTCTCGAAAAAGGGGCAGACATCCTAATCGGCGGCGTAAAAGAACGACCAATCGCATACAAAATGGGAATCGGATTCTGCGACCACAACCACGAACGAAAAATAGCATTAGCCGGATTCTCTGGAATGCTAAACTTCGCAAAAGAAGTACACGCAACAGTAACAAGCCCAGTCTGGAAATTCTCACCAGCAAGAATAAAAGCAAAAACAGAAAAAAATCCTAACACGTGATCATGTAATACATCAACACAATATCCGCTCAATCAACCTTATTTATAACCTTAACTAACAAAACTACATTGGTAGCCATTGACAATAAAAAAATATCTACCTCAACCTTTTTAGCACGCAGATAACGCAGATTTTAAAAATATTCGCAGATAAAGAAGAACAGGCATTCATAAAAAAATCTGCGCAAATCCTGATAATCTGCGTCATCTGCGTGTCAAAAAAGGTTTGCCAATTTTCACTGATATATTACTCTTTATTTAGCAGATTCGAATTGATTGTATGTTTAGTAATTGTGCTAACTTTTCTAGTTCGTTTGCAAGGTGTCCGATACCGATGGCACAATGATGAGCAGGACCGTAGCTGCACCATTGATTTACAAATTGGCGTACACCGATGGGGAATTTGTAGCGGCTATTTGTGTTACCGATTTCCAGAATTTCGCCGCGTACCGATTCGCCTTCGGCAATCAATAATTTTGCGTTACCGTCAGGCGCGTCAATAACAGAAAGCAACGTGACGTTTCCATG